>NZ_JBITBU010000007.1:0-277173 GCF_044452545.1 Nocardia sp. NPDC051900
GTATCGGTCGGGTGGTTCGCCGACGCAGGTGCGGGTGTCGCCGGATCTGGTGGCGCCGGGGTCGTTGCCGCCGGTGGGGCCGGGCACGGACATGAGCGCGGTGCGCACCACCACCCCGACGACGGATCCGGCCGGACAGTATCGAGCGCCCCGGCCGCGACCGCAGCCGACGCAGGTGATGATCACGCTTCCCGGTCTGCCGCCGATCCCGTGCGGGATCTTCTGCCCGGCTCCAGCGCCGGTGAATCCCTGTGTCGGGCAATCGGTTCCCGCTCCGATGCCGTTCCCGGACCTACCCGGAACCGCCCGCGTACCGCTCGCACCGCAGCAGCCTTACGGCGCCGCAGCGGCCGAGCCGCGCAACCCGGGTTCCACCGATCCCGCCGGGGCGGGCGAAGCCGCAGAGGCCGCTACAGCGGGACAGCCCGCTCCCGCAGGACAACCCGGCACACAGGACCAGCTCGCCGCCGGATGCGGACAGCCGGACACCACGCTCGCCACCGCCGAACCTGCCCCCATCCCGGGTGACCTACCCGCCCGCGACAACGAGTCTCGCGGCGAATCCGAACCCGCCAACACCACACCACCCGCACCGGAACCCGAATCGGCGACCGCCGCCGAACCCACACCCACGCCGTCGCCCGGAATCACCCTGCCGTTCGGCATCGTCATCCCACTTCCCGCGCCGCCCGCGCCCCAGCAATGATTCAAACCTGACATCAGATCACGAAGCAGTAACAAACAGATCTCGGATGCGGTACCCTTCCTCTTGGTTCCATAACAAACGGCTCACAGCGAGCCATGGGAGGGTCACCACACCGTGGGGCGTCATCGAAAACAACCGCCTGCCACCGTTCGACGGAGTTCCGTCATCGCGCTGACCGGATTGGTTCCCGCAGGGCTCGTATCCGTCACGGCCGCCTCCGAGGTAGGCGAGGCAGCGCCGCTCGCGACCGCCGTCCATACGCCGGAGGGCCAGGACGTTCAGGGCGCCGCGCAATCGGTGGTCGAGCCCGTCGCCGGGACCGAATTCCTCGCTCACGCAATGGCCAAGGCCGCTCCCACAGCGACACCCGTGGTGAAAACCGTTGCGCTGCCCAGTGGTCGGCAGGCCGCCGCCATGCAGGCCGGGCCGCTCGGCGTCCCCGGCATCGCCGTCGCCGCCTATCAGAACGCGGAACGGGTCCTGGCCGCCGAGAACCCGGTGTGCGGCATGCCGTGGTCGCTGCTGGCCGGTATCGGCCGGGTCGAGTCCACCCACGCGTACGGCGGCAAAGCCGACGCCGACGGCAACCCGCTCAGCCCCGTCTACGGCCCCGTGCTGGACGGTTCGCTCAACGGCAACCACGTCGTCCGGGATTCCGACGACGGCGCGCTGGACGGCTTGGACAGCTACGACCGCGCGATCGGCCCGATGCAGTTCCTGCCCGACACCTGGAAGCGCTACGGGGCCGACGGCAACGGCGACGGCATCGCCGATCCGCAGAACCTCTTCGACGCCGCGCTGACGGCGGGGAGGTACCTCTGCGACGGCGGCCTGAACATGCGCGACCTGGCGCAACAGTCCAAGGCGATCCTGCGCTACAACCACTCCATGGCCTACGTCGCGAACGTCATGGCATGGGAGACCTCCTACAGCACAGGGGTCGCACCCCGGGCCGGAGACCTGCCCAAAATTTGACACGCCTAAAATTCCGGCCATGCCAGTGGTTACGGAATCGGATGTGCGGGGTGCCCTCGCGAAGGTCGACGACCCGGAGATCCGCAAGCCGATCACCGAGCTGGGCATGGTGAAAAGCGTCGTCATCGGCGCCGATAGCGATGTCCACGTGGAGATCTATCTGACGACGGCGGGCTGCCCCCTGCGCACCGAGATCACGCAGCGGGTGAGCAAGGCCATCGCCGACGTGCCTGGTGTTGGCGCCGTCAGCGTCGACCTCGACGTGATGGACGACGAGCAGCGCACCGCACTGCGCAAGCAGCTGCGCGGCGACTCCGCCGATCCGGTCATCCCCTTCGCCCAGCCCGGCTCGCTGACCCGCGTCTACGCCGTCGCCTCCGGAAAGGGCGGCGTCGGCAAGTCCAGCGTGACGGTCAACCTCGCCGCGGCCATGGCCGCGCGTGGCCTGTCGGTCGGCGTGCTGGACGCGGACATCTACGGTCATTCCATCCCGCGCATGCTCGGCACCGACGCCAGGCCGACGCAGGTGGAGCGGATGATCATGCCGCCGGTCGCGCACGACGTGAAGATGATCTCGATCGCGCAGTTCACCCAGGGAAACACCCCCGTGGTCTGGCGCGGCCCGATGCTGCACCGTGCGTTGCAGCAGTTCCTCGCCGACGTGTTCTGGGGCGACCTCGACATCCTTTTGCTGGATCTGCCGCCGGGCACCGGCGATGTCGCGATCTCCATCGCACAGCTGATCCCGAACGCCGAGATCCTGGTCGTCACCACCCCGCAGCCCGCCGCCGCGGAGGTGGCCGAGCGGGCGGGCGCGATCGCGTTGCAGACCCGGCAGCGCATCGCGGGCGTGGTGGAGAACATGTCCTGGCTGGACCTGCCGGACGGCACCCGGATGGACCTGTACGGTTCCGGCGGCGGTCAGGCCGTCGCCGACCGGCTCACCCGCGCCGTCGGTGCGACCGTGCCGCTGCTCGGACAGATCCCCATCGAACAGGCGCTGCGCGAAGCGGGCGACGAAGGCACTCCGATCGTGCTGCGCGATCCGGAGAACTCGGCCGCCAAGGCCCTGTTGGAGGTCGCCGACAAGCTCGCCGTCCGCCGCCGCGGCCTCGCGGGCATGTCGCTCGGCATCGACACCACCCGGCATTTGTAGGGCCACGCGCGAGCCCGACTGTCAGTGCTCGCTAATAAGCTCGGTCCCATGCTCACCATGCTGTTGTACGTGCTGATCGTCGGCTTGGTCGCCGCGGTGCTGTTCCTACTGGCCAGTGCGGTGTTCGGGCGGGCGGAGGAACTCGGGCCGCTGCCGGAGGGTACGACGGCCACCGTGCTGCCGGTGGAGGGGATCACCGGGGCGGACGTGCGCGCGTTGCGATTCCAGCAGGTGGTGCGCGGCTACAAAGCCGGAGAGGTGGATTGGGCGCTGGCCCGGCTGGCCGCGCGGATCGATGAGCTCCAGCACCAGCTGGCCGAGGCGCAGGCCGCGCGATGGCAGACGCCGATCGCGCCGGAGTCGAAATGAGCGCCCTCGCCGACGACGGACTGATCCGCTGCGCGTGGCCGTTGGATTCCCAGCTCTACCGGGACTACCACGACTACGAGTGGGGCAAGCCCCTGCACGGCGACGACGCGTTGTTCGAACGGCTCTGCTTGGAGGCGTTCCAATCCGGGTTGTCCTGGCTGACCATCCTGCGCAAACGCCCGGCCTTCCGCGCGGCGTTCGCCGATTTCTCGATCGCGCGAGTCGCGGAGTTCGGTGACGACGACGTCGCCCGGCTGATGGCCGACGCCGGCATCGTCCGCAACCGCCTCAAGATCGACGCGGCCATCGCCAACGCACGCGTCGCGCGTGACCTCGACGTCGGCTTGGACGCGTTGCTCTGGTCGTTTGCCCCGCTGCCGCGCCCGCGCCCGCGCTCCGGCGCCGACGTGCCCGCCACCACGCCCGAATCCACCGCCATGGCAAAAGAATTGAAACGGCGTGGATTCCGGTTCGTCGGACCGACCACGGCGTACGCCCTGATGCAGGCGACCGGAATGGTCGATGATCATGTGGCCGACTGCTGGGTGGGCAGCGCCCGGCCCGAGACGGGCCGACCGGTCACTTTTTGAACTCAGCTATCCGTCCCTATCGGCGATAGGGAAGAATGGGACGGGTGTAGCTCGCCAAACGCCGGCGAGCTCGCTGGTTGGTGACAACTGGAGTTCCAAAAAGTGCGCAAGGACCGCGCAGATCTGGAGGGAGCAGAGGATGGCGGCCATGAAGCCCCGTACCGGGGACGGTCCCCTCGAGGCAACCAAAGAAGGGCGTGGAATCGTCATGCGGGTTCCACTCGAGGGTGGCGGGCGTCTGGTCGTCGAGCTCACGCCGGACGAAGCAGCGGCGCTCGGTGACGAACTGAAGAGCGTCACGAGCTGAGTGGCCCCGGCTGAGCACTCGGCCCTCGCCGACGCGGCCGACGTCCTGGCCTGCCCGGAATGCCTGCGGGCGCACCGGGACGCCGCGTCGCTCGCGCTCGAACCGCGGGATCGAGCACTGCGCTGCGGTCGCGGCCACAGTTTCGACGTCGCCAGGCAGGGTTACGTCAGCCTGCTGACCGGTGCGTCGACCAAGATGACCGGGGACACCGCGGCCATGCTCGACGCCCGCGCCGCCTTCCAGAGCGAGGGCCACTTCAGGCCGATCGCGGACGCTGTGGCGCGCGCCGCCACGGCGCGCCGGACGGACGGTCCGGTGCTGGAGGTCGGCGCGGGCACCGGCTACTACCTCGCTCGGGCACTCGACGCCGCTCCCCCGGCTGTCGGCATCGGGCTGGACGTGGCCAAACCCGCCGTCCGGCGGTGCGCCCGCGCGCACCCGCGCGCCGCGGCGGTGCTGGCCGACGCATGGCGCGGGTTACCGATCCGCGACGGCGCGCTCGCCTGCGTACTCTCCGTCTTCGCCCCGCGCAATCCCGGCGAGATCGCCAGGGTGCTCACCGAGGACGGTCGCTTCGTTGTCGCCACACCCACCGAGCGCCACTTGGGCGAACTGATCGAGCCGCTGGACATGGTGCGGGTCGACCCCGACAAGAACAGCAGGCTCGACGCCGCGATGACGGGACATCTCGAACCCGTGGACCGGACATTGATCGAGTATCCGATGACGCTCGCCAGAACCGATGTCGGACATGTGGTCGGCATGGGTCCGTCCGCGCATCACGCGGCCGCCGGAGCGGAGCGTCTCGCGCGGCTGCCGGAGACCGTCGAGGTCACCGCGTCGGTCGTCGTCGGCACCTACCGCCGAGCGGCCTGATCGCCCGGCTCAGCCTTTTCTGACCTCGTCGTAGACCGCGACCGTGCGCGCCGCGATGCGTGACCAGTCGAATTCGGAGATCGCGCGCTCGCGCCCCGCGGCGCCCAGCCGAGCGGACAGCTCCGGATCACCGGCCACTTCGTTCACGGCGGCGGCGAGTCCGTGCTCGTAGTCCTCGGCTGCGCCCGCGTCGTAGTGCACCAGTCGGCCGTTGCGGTCGTCGACCACCTCGGGGATGCCGCCCACGTCGGAGGCGACCACCGCGGTCGCGCAGGCCATCGCCTCCAGATTGACGATGCCCAGCGGCTCGTACACCGACGGGCACACGAACAGGGCCGCCGCGGCGAGAATCTGCCGGATCCGCTCGGTCGGCAGCATCTCGCGCACCCAGAACACCCCACCGCGCCGCTGTCGCAGCTCCTGGACGGCCGTGGCGACCTCGTGCTCCAGCTCCGGCGTGTCCGGCGCGCCCGCGCACAGCACGAGCTGGATGTCGGGGTCGAAGTCGCGGGCGGCGGCCAGCAGGTGGCCGACGCCCTTCTGGCGCGTGATGCGGCCGACGAAGGCGACGAGGGGAAGGTCGGCCCGCACGCCGAGTTCGGCGAGGACCGACGGCTCGCCGCCCGCCGGGGGGCCGGGGTGCCAGACCGCCCCGTCGATGCCGTTGTGCACCACGTGCACACGGTCCGGGTCCACCGCGGGGTAGGCGTCGAGCACGTCGTGGCGCATGCCCTCGCTCACCGCGATGACGGCGTCGGCGTGCTCGACGGCGTTGCGCTCCGACCAGGACGACAGCCGGTAGCCGCCGCCGAGCTGCTCGGCCTTCCACGGCCTGCGCGGCTCCAGGGAATGGGCGGTCAGCACGTGCGGGACGCCGTAGAGGGCCGCGGCCAGATGACCGGCCAAGCCGCTGTACCAGGTATGTGAGTGCACCACGTCCACATCGCCCACCGCGTCGGCCATCCGCAACTGGGCGGACATCATCTGCAGCGCGGCGTTGGCGGCGTAGAGCGACGGATCCGGTTGGTGGACCACGGCATCGGCGCGGTCGACACCCATGCAATGCACGGTCACCTCGCACAGTTGACGCAAATGCGCCGTCAACTGCGTGACGTGCACCCCGGCCCCGCCGTACACCTCGGGCGGATACTCGCGGGTCAGCATCGCGACGCGAAGCCGGTCCCGTTCGCCGGAATCCACCGGCGAACGTCCGCCATCCGTGCCGAAACTCACCGATCCAAACTAAACGTTCGCGCCCGCGGCGGCCACTCACGGGCGCTTCACCCGGTAGTTTGGCAGGTGTGAGGAGCCAGCCGCACGTACTCGGAATCGTGCTCGCCGGTGGTGAGGGCAAGCGACTCTTTCCACTCACGGCCGACCGCGCCAAGCCCGCCGTCCCGTTCGGCGGCGCCTACCGTCTCATCGATTTCGTACTCAGCAATCTGGTCAACGCGGGTTTCCTGCGGCTGTGCGTGCTCACCCAGTACAAGTCGCATTCGCTCGACCGGCACATCTCGCAGACCTGGCGGTTGTCCGGTTTCGCGGGCGAGTACATCACCCCCGTGCCCGCCCAGCAGCGGCTGGGACCGCGCTGGTACACCGGCAGCGCGGACGCGATCCTGCAATCACTGAACCTGATCTACGACGAGGACCCGGAATACATCGCGGTTTTCGGCGCCGATCACGTCTACCGGATGGACCCGGAGCAGATGGTGCGCCATCACATCGATTCCGGCGCCGGCGTAACCGTGGCCGGCATCCGGGTGCCGCGCAGCCAGGCGAGCGCGTTCGGCTGCATCGACAGCGACGAGTCCGGCCGCATCACGCAGTTCCTGGAGAAGCCCGCGCATCCGCCCGGCACCCCGGACGACCCGAACGTCACGTTCGCGTCCATGGGCAACTACGTCTTCACCACCAAGGTGCTGGTGGACTCGATCCGGGCGGACGCGGACAACTCCGACTCAGACCACGACATGGGCGGCGACATCATCCCGGCCCTCGTCGCGGCGGGGCAGGCCGGTGTCTACGACTTCGCCGACAACGACGTGCCGGGCGCCACCGACCGCGACCGCGGCTACTGGCGCGATGTCGGGACCATCGACGCGTTCTACGACGCGCACATGGATTTGGTCTCGGTGCATCCGGTGTTCAATCTCTACAACCGTCACTGGCCGATCCGCGGGGCGACCGAGAACCTTCCTCCCGCCAAGTTCGCCCAGGGCGGGCTGGCGCAGGAATGCATCGTGGGCGCGGGCAGCATCCTGTCGGCCGCCACCGTCCGCAATTCGGTGCTCAGCGGCAACGTCATGGTCGACGACGGCGCCACTGTCGAGGGGTGCGTGCTCATGCCCGGCGTGCGGATCGGGCGCGGCGCGGTGGTACGGCACGCCATTCTGGACAAGAACGTCGTCGTCGGCGAGGGCGAGATCATCGGAGTGGACCTGGCGCGCGACCGCAGCCGCTTCGCCGTGAGCAACGGCGGTGTCGTCACGGTCGGCAAGGGCGTCTGGGTGTAGTACCGCCTGGATCGGGCTAGGGCGCGCCCGGCTCGGGCGCGGGCGAATTGATGCAGAACGGCGCGCAAGGGCCCGGGGTGCGCGGCACGGTGGATTTCGAGGCGCCACCGAAATCGGCGGTACTCACCAAATAGACCACCAGCACGGCGAACAACAGCACCGCGGCGAAAGCGATCATGGTCCGGCCCCAATGAATCGGCTTCGGACGACGCTCGTCTTCGTCCCAGAGAAACATCATCATCACCATGCCGCACCCGCCTCCGGATCCACTCGGAACATGACTTCCACCAGTATCGGGGATCTTCGGTCTTTCGCGGCATCATGCGCCGAACCGTGCTCGTTCGGTGGCTGTTTCGCGAACGCCGCCGGGTGGTGCGGCTGCGATGAGAAACGGCACGGCGGCCAGGAATTCCGAAAAAACTTCGGCGGCAGGCCTATTCGGCCGGAGTACGCGCACGGTCGACGGCGGGATTACGGGGCGGGCGGGGCGACGTTCTGGGTGCAGAACGGCTCACAGGGACCGGGGGTAGGCGTGGTTTTCGCCGGGCCGGTGTCGAAATCGGTGTTGCTCACCACCACCATCACCAGCACCGCTCCCAGAATCACGAGCAGCAGGGCCATCATCGTCGGCCGCAACCAGCTCGTGCGCCGTTCGGTCACGACTTCCCCCATAGCCGCTACTTCGAGGGGTGTTAGTTCACGCATAACTGTTTTCCTCACTGAGTTCTTTCTCAGCGCATACCCCGGATTCCAGGGGGGAATCAGACTGCCGCGCGAATCGCTAACCGCGTGAGGCGCAGAGCAATCCGTCGCCGACCGGAATCAGCACACAGGTGAGTTCCGGATTCTCCGCGATGGCGCGGGTTGCGGCGCGCACCGCCTGCGTGGCCGGATCACGTTGCGCCGGATCGGGTACGCGCCCGCCCAGCAGCGCGTTGTGCAGCAGGATGGCGCCGCCGTCGCGCAGCAGCCGCACGGCCTGAGCGACGTACTCCGGGTGCTCCAGCGGGGCGGCGTCGATGAAGACCAGGTCGTAGGCGCCGTCGGCCAGCCGGGGCAGCACGTCCAGCGCCCGCCCGTTGATCAGGCGGGTGCGCGCGGGCGGGATGTCGGCGGCGCGGAACGCCTCCTTGGCCGCGCGCTGGTGTTCCGGCTCCGAATCGATGGTGGTGAGCGTGCCGTCCTCGCGCATGCCGTCGAGCAGCCACAGGCCGCTGATGCCCGCGCCGGTGCCGACCTCGACCACCGCGCGCGCACCGAGCAACTGCGCGTACATGCTCAGCAGCGCACCCACCGAGGGCGGCACGGGTATCGCGCCGAGTTCGGTGGCCCGTTCCCGCGCGCTGACGAGGATTTCGTCTTCCACGACGGATTCCTCCACATAGGCGAGATTCCGCTCCAGATTCGATGCCACGGGTATGAGGCTAACGCCGGGCGGGTGATCTCGGCGTTCCGGACAACACGCGCCGCCCGCCATTTCCGCCGCCGGTTTTCTCAGGTGACCCTCAGCATCTCCATAACCCGGCCATATCAGGACCAGAAAGAGTATGGGCATCGCAAGACCACCGACCGTGCCTTAACACGGGACGCGGGAACAACGACATACCGGTTGTCGGTTGTATCCGTACGTGACGGACCGTAGACCCGGCCCCGAGCGAGTTCCCGACGTTTGCGGTCCCTAGTAGGAGGTAGCCCCATCCACATGGTCGATGCGGCGCGCGAATACGCCACCCTGCCCGAGCAGATCCTGCCGGTCGAGGCCGAGTCCGCCGAGGACGCGGTCGAGCTGACCGGGACTGCTGCCTTCGATGCCACCGGCGACCGGTCGGCGATGCCAACGTGGGACGAACTCGTCCGCGAGCACGCGGACCGGGTCTATCGCCTGGCTTACCGACTCTCCGGCGACGCACAGGACGCGGAGGACCTCACCCAGGAGACGTTCATCCGGGTGTTCCGTTCGCTGTCGAATTACCAACCGGGCACCTTCGAGGGATGGCTGCACCGCATCACCACCAACCTGTTCCTGGACATGGTGCGCCGCCGCAACCGGATCAGGATGGAAGCGCTGCCCGAGGACTACGACCGGGTGCCCGCCGAGGGCCCGGGGCCGGAACAGGCCTACCACGACGCCCGGCTGGATCCCGACCTGCAATCGGCCCTGGATTCGCTCGCGCCGGAGTTCCGCGCGGCCGTGGTCCTGTGCGATATCGAGGGGCTGTCCTACGAGGAGATCGGCGCTACGCTCGGCGTGAAACTGGGCACTGTGCGCAGTCGGATCCACCGTGGACGCCAAGCCCTGCGCGACTACCTTGCGCATAATGGAAGTGAGCAGCGGTTCGCCGCTGACGCGAACATAGGGTGATTCGTCGGAAGCCGGCATCGCCCGAACATCGGTCGATGTCGGTTGGAAGGGTGAGCACCGAATGAGTGGCGACTTCAGCACGTCCGGTCGTCGTCCGCCCCGTTTTCGCCCCACCGAGCATTTGGCGAGCGAGGCGATCGCGGCGTACGTGGACGGTGAGTTGCGGATGAACGCCTACCTGCGTGCCGCTCAGCACCTCTCGCTGTGTCCCGAATGCGCGGCCGAGGTCGATGCCCAGCAACAGGCGCGCATCGCACTGCGGCACGCAGGCCAGGTCGCGATTCCGACCGGGCTGCACGACAGCCTGACCAGGATTCCCCTCGCGGAGTTGCCCGGCGGCGCGTCCAGTGGCCGGACGCCCTCCCCGACCTCCGGTCAGTCCGGGCGTAACGACGCGGTTTTCGGGTTTCTGACCGATTCGTTCACCGCGACCCGGTGGACCACGTGGTGGCGCAAGTAGAGTTTCCCGAGTGACCACCGAATCGACGAATTCCGGATCGGCCGACACCTCGGATTCGGCGGCCAACCGCGGGAATCTACGTCCTCCGGACGCACCCGTGCTCGGTCCGCGCCCGGTCTACCGGCCCCATGTCGACACGCACACGGCCCGGGCCTTCCGCAGACCGTCCGGCCTGTCCGGTTCGTTCGCCGAGCCGCTGCCGCTCCGTAAGGCGGGCGCGGCGCCGCAATCCGGTCCCGAACTGCAGAACCGTCCGCCCGAGGCGGTCCTGGCCGAGGCTTTCGGCCGTCCAGAAGGCTCCAGCGAACTCCTGCAGCGCGATCCCGACGCGGCCGGTGGCCAGGCTCCCGCTGCCGGGCCGGCCGATCCATGGCGCGACCCGGAGGCGGTCGCCCGCCTCGGAGCCCCCGCGGTGCCCACACCCAAACCGCACGCGCTGCCGCAGGCCGAGAAGCTCAGCGCCCGCGAAGTGCTGTTCGGCTCCCGAGTCGCGCCCAAGGCGCTGGCCCTGCTCGCGCTCGTCGCACTCGTCATCGGCCTGCTCGGCGGGCTGGTCGGCCGCCTGACCGCGGAAACCGCCTCGACGCTCACCTCCCGCAAGGTGGCCCTCGAACAGGGCGGCGACGGAGACCGCCCGCACGGCCTGATCGCAAAGGTCGCCAACGCCGTGTTGCCCTCGGTCGTCTCCATCCGCGTGACCGTCGGTGAGAACGGCGCCACCGGCTCCGGCGTGGTGATCGACGGCGGCGGCTACGTCGTCACCAACAACCACGTCGTCTCGATGGCCGCCCAGGACAAGACCAACCGATCCGCGATCCAGGTGCAGTTCTCCGACGGCACCAGGGTGCCCGCCCAGATCGTCGGCCGCGACCCGAAGACCGACCTGGCCGTCCTGAAGGTCGATGTGAAGAATCTCACCGTCGCCCAGCTCGGCAAATCCGGCAACGTGCAGGTCGGCGACGACGTGCTGGCCATCGGATCGCCGCTCGGCCTGAGCAAGACCGTCACCTCCGGCATCGTCAGCGCCTTGCACCGCCCGGTGAAACTGGAGGGCGAGGGCAGCGACACGAAGGCCGTGATCGACGCCGTGCAGACCGACGCGTCGATCAACCCGGGTAACTCCGGTGGCGCGCTGGTGGACATGGACGGCCGGGTCATCGGCATCAACACCGCCATCCGCAGCGAGACCGGCGGCTCGGTCGGCCTCGGCTTCGCCATCCCGGTGGACAAGATGACCGAGGTCGCGCAGACCTTGATCCGTGACGGTGTGGTGCACCATCCGACGATGGGTCTGTCCCTCCGCACCAAGACGGTCGCCAATGACGTCATGAGCGGAGCCGCGGTGGCCGACGTGTCGCCGAACGGCCCTGCCGCGCGGGCGGGCATCGTCGAAGGCGATGTCATCGTGCGCGTCGGCGATCGGGAGGTCACCAGCTCCGATGAGTTCACGGTGGCCGAACAGTCCAGCAAGATCGGCCAGACCGTGGTCGTCCAGCTCATCCGCGACGGCCGCCGAGTCGACGTCCCGGTGACCCTGGAATCCGACTAGCAGTTCCCCGCGCCAACTAATAACGCAGAACCCCAGTTATTTTCGCTAGACGCCGCAAAACGCGGCGGATAGAGTCACGCTGTCGAAATCCAGCAGCACGGGGAGGGCTGTGATGCGTCATCTCGCCATTTTCATTCTCGGATCCACTATGGCGGCGGTCGCCACCGTGGGGCTGTCCGCAGCACCGGCCGGTGCTACCACGAACGACACTTACGTCGACTGGTTCGACTGCCGCCCGGGTGGAGGGCACACCGCGGTCGCGACGGACGGCGTGGAGTACTGCTACGGCGGAATACACAACGGCAAGATTGTGATCTACCCCACATAGATTCCTTTTCTTGTACGTGCGGTGGATGCTGTACGGCCTGGAAGAGCCCGGACAACACCCACCGTTCATTTCCCGGTCGGCTATCAATGGACGACCCGCTGACCGGGCCAGGTAGCCTGGTTACGTGTTCAGCAACATCGGCTGGAGCGAGATGGTCATCCTGCTCGTCGCCGCCCTCGTGATTCTCGGCCCGGAGCGCTTGCCCGGTGCCGTGCGCTGGACCACGCGCAGCCTGCGGCAGGTGCGCGATTACGCGAGTGGCGCCACGTCTCAGCTGAAAGAGGAATTGGGGCCGGAGTTCGAGGATCTGCGTAAACCGCTGGCCGACCTGAACCAGCTGCGCGGTATGACGCCGCGGGCGATGGTGACCAAACATCTTCTCAACGGCGATGATTCGCTGTTCCGGGATTTCGACAGCGCGCTGCCCGATCCCAAGGACCTGTACAGCACGAACAGCGGGATGCCGGACTATCCGATGCCCAAGTTGGATAAGCCGTTGGAGCGCAACGAACGTCCTCCGATCGACACCGACGCCACCTGAACGTCAAGAAGACTAGACACATTGAGCTGTTCAGCTGTCTAGACTTCGCACATGTCGGCCGATGACGTGGCGCGCGTGTTCGCGATCGAGGACAAGGTCGAGCGACTGAAGGCGGCCACCGACGGGGTGGCGGCGGCCCAGCAGACCATCAACGAACTGACCAGGATTCGGCGTGCCGTGATCCGGGAGCTCCATGCCGAAGGCTGGACGTTCGCCAGAATCGGTGCGGCGGCCGGGCTTTCCCGGGCCCGTATCCACCAGGTGAGCACGCAGGGACCCGCGCCGGAAGGACTGTTCTTCGGGCACGGCTCGCTCACCGTGCTCGTCCCGGAGGTGCGCGCAGGGCGGGTGATCGGCGCGCCGGATCCCGCGGCGCCGCAACGATTGGCCGAGCTGCTACGCGAACTCGGTTTCAGCGTGGCGGTCGAACATTTCCTACCGGGCCGTCCGGTCGATTTGCGGCGGGACGGCTTGATCGTGCTGGGCGGGCCGGAACTGTCCCCGAGCTTGCGTCAGTTGGTCGCCGCGGACCCACGATTGCGCCGCGCCGTAGCCAGAATGGGTGACGCGCGCCGGGGCATCGAGGACCGGGCGGCCCGACGGGTCTACCGGCCGGGCGGACCCGAACCGCACGACATCGCCTACCTGGGCAGGCTTCCCAGGCCCGACGGGCGGGGCAGCGTACTGATGATCGACGGCATGCATCCGCCGGGCTCGCTCGGCGCGATCCGGCTGCTCGCCACCCGGCTGGCCACCCTGCACGAACGAGCGAGCAATCACCTCTTCTCCGTGCTGATCGCCTGTCGCTTCGACCGTGCCACCGGCGAACCGCTGGAGGCCGAGCTCCTCACGCCGGTCTACCGCCACGATCCCGAGAACAGATCGCCCGCAACGGGTCTGCGCCGCTGAGCCGCGCCCCGGGTGAAGGCGCTGCGGATCCGCCCCGAGATGCCCGGCGCGTCGGGCATACTGAGACAATGGATTTCAGCAAATATCTGGTCATCATTACCGAGCGCAGAACGCGCGCAATCGGCGCAGCAGCAAAATGGCTCGAGCAACCTAACGGGCACCATTGCCTCCGCTGATCACCTGTTCACAGCGACTCTCTCGACTTAAAAAGCAGCCGCACATCATGTGCCCCAGATCACCACCCCTCCCCCGAGTGTGTTCATACGCGGATGATTGAATAGCTGGACGATAACCGCTCTCCGAGAAACGGCCGCGTGAGGCGTCCGGCAAGGAGGAAATCGTGAATCCGCTATTGCTGATCGGCGGGGCCGTACTGGCGGTGGGCCTGGTCGGCCTGATCATCAGTGTGCTGCTGCGGCCGACTGGGTCGAAGGCTCATGTGACCGTCGCCGATCTCCAGGCCCGGCTCGCGCGGGAGCAGTCGGCTCCGTCGCCCGAGGCGGACGGCCCAGTGGACGGTCAACCGGAATCCGGCTCGCCGAATACCGACGCCGAGTCGGTCGATCCCGGGCGCGAGGAACGCGAGCGATCCGGCACCGAGGCCGACGAGCCCCGTGACGCAGCCGCGGATTCAGCGACCGAGGACGATGCGAACCAGGTATTGCTGGCGGATCATCGTCGCCGCAACCAATAGCCTTCGGTTAACCAACGACCGGCACAGCGGCAATTCACCGATTTCTCGGGCTCAACGCGCCGCGGCCGGACCCGATGCGCGAAGCGCCGGCTCCAAGCGCGCGGCACTCGGGTAATTGCTCACCCTGCTGTCACACGAGTCGGTCACGTCGGCACACGTGGTGGAACGGTCAGCCCCGGACCCCCGGGGGGGTCGAAGCCGCGTTGACCGGTCCAGCGTCCACGGCCACCGGCCTTCGGATACGCCGAGGCAGTCGTCCTGACGTCGGGGCACAAGTGCCGGAACAGCGACGGGGACTCGACGCGCGGATGAGACGGCCATCTCCCTCGTCGCCCAGGTTCCGGCCGAGCGCGGCGGCACTCCACTTCCCCGATGCAGCGCATCGAGGGGACCCATTCACCGGCTGATGAGCTCGAAGTTCGTACGTGTGACGGATTGGACCGCCGGTCGGCGGGAATAACCGGCCACAGAGCCGCACATACCGGTCGGCGGCGCGCCCAATCCCACTTGCACGACGCGCTCACTCGGCCCACACTTGATTTGCTGAAAATTAACTACACGTTGGTGACGGTGCGTTGCGCTTCGGCCCCGCCACGTTCTGCCCGGCCCGCCCCACCGAGAGGAGAAATGCGCCGTGACCGCCACCCAGATCGCCGTCCTCTGCTCGCTCGTCGGCGCGGCGAGCCTGCTCGCCACCATCGGGTTGCTGCACGGACCGGCGAACCGGCGGCGCCGGGTCGGCGTCACCGAGCACGTGATCGCGGAACAACTGCCCGCTCCCGCGCTCCCGGTCTGTCCGATCGGCAGGCCGCAGCGACTACCCGTCGAGCCGTTGACGGTGGCGGAGGCGCACGAACTCATGCAGCGCCACCGGATCTGCGAACCCTCCGAGTGCGTCTACAAGTACGCGGCCTTCCGGACTCTGATCGAGGCGGGATACATGCGCGACCCGCACGCGGAAGGGGCCTGACCGCATCCGCATGCGGCGCGAGAACGGATCAGGCCGCGGCGCAGGCGGGCCGGAGAGTGTTCATCGGCGGACGGTCCAGCAGGGAGACCTCGGTGCGGTGCGCGGTGAACTCGTCGCCGATCAGCGGGAACTGGGTCAGCGCGGCGCCGGAGTCCTGGATACCGCTGCGACCGAGCACGGTGCCGAGGATCTGGCGGCTCATCACCCCCAGGTCGGCCAGCGGGCGGTTGCGATGCGTGCGCACACCCAGGTTGACCTGGCCGATCGCGGACATGCCGAGCCGGTCGTAGGTGTCGAGCAACAGCCCGATCTCCACCCCGTAGCCCGGGGCGAACGGCACCGAGGTGAGCAGTTCGCGGGTGCCCGCGTACTCACCGCCGAGCGGCTGCAACACCTGCGACAGCTCCGGTCGCAGCGCGGCCAGCAGGGGCCGGGCGACCAGTTCGGTGACGCGGCCGCCGCCATGCGCGTCCACCGCGCCGCCTTGCCGCAACGGCCTGCGGTAATACGCTTTGGCCAGGTGCATGTCGTCCACCGTGAGCAGCGGACCGAGCAGCTTCGGCACGAAGGCGGGATCCGGGTCGATGAGGTCGGAGTCGACGAAGGCGATCAGATCGCCGCTGGTCACCGCCAGCGAGCGCCACAGCACTTCGCCCTTGCCCGCAACCGGCTCCAGCTCCGGAACCGCCTGCTCGCGGCTGATCACCTCGGCGCCCGCGGCGCGGGCCCGCTCCGCGGTGGCGTCGGTCGAGCCGGAGTCCAGCACGATCAGCTCGTCCACCAGCGTGCC
Organism: Nocardia sp. NPDC051900; assembly: GCF_044452545.1. Classification (NCBI taxonomy): domain Bacteria; kingdom Bacillati; phylum Actinomycetota; class Actinomycetes; order Mycobacteriales; family Nocardiaceae; genus Nocardia; species Nocardia sp. NPDC051900. The sequence goes on from NZ_JBITBU010000007.1 coordinate 16,099, forward strand.
GAGCAGCGGCCGGATGCTGGCCACCACGTCGGCCACGGTCCGTTCTTCGTTCAGCGCGGGCAGCACCACCGACACGGTGCGCCCGGCTTTCGCGGAGACGAGTTCGTCCACGCGCCAGTTCGGGGTGTCCCAGGTATTGGTCGTCGCCCAGGCGGGCTCACGGTGTTGAAATGTCATGCCAGACCTCGCAAGGTTCGTGCGGGGGGCCGGATGCCCTGGATAGCGGCGATCATGTCCACGACCCGCCGGGTCGCTGCGACTTCGTGGACACGAAAGACTCTGGCGCCTGCCGCCGCCGACCACGCTGTCGCCGCCAATGTGCCCTCCAGCCGTTCGGAAAGACCGACACCTAGAGTCTCCCCGATGAAATCCTTGTTGCTCAGCGCCATCAAGACTGGCCATCCGGTTTTTACAAGAACGTCGACTCGGCGCAACAGTTCGAGACCGTGATAAGTGTTTTTGCCGAAATCATGCGTCGGATCGATCAGGATCGAATCCCGGCGCACTCCCGCGGCGAGCGCTTCCTCGGCGGCCCGCACCACCGTTTCGGTGACCTCCTCCACCACGTCGGTGTAGCGGACGCGGTGCGGCCTGGTGCGCGGCACCGCGCCACCGGTATGGCTGCACACCACACCCGCACCGTGCGCGGCCGCCACCGGAACGAGATCGGGGTCGGCGCCGGCCCAGGTGTCGTTGATCAGATCCGCCCCCTCGCCCACCGCCGCCAACGCAACATCGGCGCGCCAGGTATCGACGCTGATCAGTAGCTCCGGGTACTTCGCGCGAATGGCCGCGACGAACGGCACCACCCGGCGCGTCTCCTCGGCCGCGTCCACCGAATCACCCGGCCCGGCTTTCACCCCGCCTATGTCGACGAGATCGGCGCCCTCGTCCACCGCGCGCGCCACGGCATCCATGGCCGCCGCATCGGTGAACGTGGCGCCGCGGTCGTAGAACGAGTCCGGGGTGCGGTTCACGATCGCCATCACGAGCGCCCGATCCGTCGCCACCGGCCGCCCGCACAGCGTGGGAAGCGGGGCCGCGGTCGAGCTGAACATGTCGCTCTCCCGCCTCTCCGCGAATCAGGCCGTACAAATCAGGAGACAGGGATCGCGGACAGGTCGTGTCGCCGGGGCTTGGGCGTACCCCACGAGTGACCCGTGTGCTCACGAAACCAGTGGTCTCCTAATTCTCAGACCGTACCAGTCGAGTGCCACAAGATCAGCCAACAGTCCTCCGGCGGAGGTGGGGGAACCACCGCCACCAGGCTCTTTCCGCAGATGGCCGTCAGCTCTTCGGGGCGCGGCCCGCGGCTACGTCGGCGGCGTAATCGGCGTAGGCGGGGATGTATCCCTCGGTGCGGCCCGCGAGCACGTACAGCGTGCTGTCGGGATCGTCGGCGTAGCCCTGCTTGCGCAGGTCCACCTTGCGGCTCTTGAACGTCGAAGTCTGTTCCAGCTCGTGCACGATGCGAATGAACAGCGGCACGGCGTAACCGGGCAATTGGTCGTAGGCCAGCTTCGCCACCGCCGCACCGTCGAATTCCGCGCCCGGATGCAGCGTCACCGCGGCCATGCCCGCCTTGCCGTCGGTTCCGGGGATGTCCACGCCGTAGACCACCGCCTGCTCGATCGACTCCGCCTTGCTCAGCGCGCCCTCCACTTCGGTGGTCGCCACGTTCTCCCCCTTCCAGCGGAACGTGTCGCCGAGCCGGTCCACGAACGCGATGTGGTGCCAGCCCTGGTCGCGCACCAGGTCGCCGGTGTCGAACCAGACGTCCCCTGATTCGAAGCCGTCGCGCACCAGCTTGGCCTCGGAGGCGGCCTTGTCGGTGTAACCGTCGAACGGGGAGCGGTCGGTGACCTTGGCCAACAGCAGGCCGACGCCACCGGTGCCGACCCGGCGCAGGCGGCCGTTCTTGTCGCGCTTCGCCTTTCCGGTCTCCTCGTCGTACGCCACGACGGCATACGGCAGCGGACCGAAACCCGCCGTCCGGTCCACGCCGAACGCGTTGACGAAGGCGATGTTCGCCTCGCTCGCACCGTAGAACTCCACGATGCGCTCGATGCCGAACCGGGACTTGAACTCGTCCCACAATTCCGGACGCAATCCGTTGCCGACGGCGAGCCGGATCAGGTGCTGCCGGTCGGTCGGCTCGGCCGGCTGGTTGATCAGGTAGCGGCACAGTTCGCCGATGTAGATGAACGCCGTGGCCTGTTCGCGAACGACCTCGTCCCAGAACCGGGACGCGGAGAAACTCCGGCCGAGGGCGAACGTGCCGCCCGCGGCCAGGACCGCGGACAACGCGACCGTGAGCGCGTTGTTGTGGTACAGCGGCAGGCAGCAGTACAGGGTGTCGTTGCCGCGCAAGCGGATTCCCAGGCCACCGAGTCCACCCATGCTCTTGGTCCAGCGCAGGTGGGTCATGACGCTGGCCTTCGGCAGTCCGGTGGTGCCGGAGGTGAAGATGAGGAAGGCCCGCTCGCGCGCGGTGACCTCCGCACAGCTCGGCGGGTCGCCGGCGTCGGCGTCGCGGGCCGCGTCGCGGAGTTCGTCGGCCGCGAGCACGTTGGCGGGCGGTTCGGGCAGCGAGTCGATCGCCTCGGCGCACTCCGCGCCCACCACGTTCAGCACGCTGTCGAGCAAGCCGAGGCTGTGCGCCAGCACCTGGTCGCGCTGATGATGGTTGAGCAATCCGACGGTGGCCCCGAGCTTGACCGTCGCCAGCACGACGAACAGGGTTTCCGGCCGGTTGGTCATCAGCACGCCCACCACGTCGCCGCGCCGCACCCCGCGCGCGGCGAGCACGCTCGCGTACCGGTTCACCTCCGCGTTGGCCTCGCCGTAGGTGTAGCTCGCGCCCTCGAACCGCAGGAACAAGCGGTCCGGATGCCGGTGGGCGTTGCGCTGGAAATACAGCCCGACAGACGACTTGGAATCCGGCGTCACGAGCATGTTCAACGCGTTGCGGAGCATGCCGGGCGCGTCCAGGGCCATCGCGGGGAGATGCCGGGCGAGGTCGACCAAACTCACCGTCGAGCGGGCATCGGTGCTCACGTCTTCAGCTCTCCTCACGGGGTAGGCGCGCCTCCAACGCCGCGAAAGCGGACGGGAGATCGGTCACCACCGTAATCCGGGACAACGCTGTCTGGGGCACGAACTTCCGCTCGTACAACTCGTCCAGCCAGGAGAACAACCCGCGGAAGAATCCATTGGGATCCAGCACAACGACGGGTTTCTCGTGCTGCCCCAGATATCCGCCGGTCCAGGTCTCGAAGAACTCCTCGAGTGTGCCGATGCCGCCGGGCAGGGTGAGGAAGGCGTCGGCGCGGTCCTCCATCACCTGCTTGCGCTGGCGCATGGTGTCGGTGACGACCAGTTCGTCGGCGTCGACGTCGGCGACCTCCCGGTGCACCAGGTGCTTGGGGATCACACCGATGGTGTTCGCGCCGCCGGCGCGCGCCGCGGTGGCGATCGCGCCCATCATCGAGACGTGACCGCCGCCGGACACCAGTTGCCAACCGCGCCGGGCGATCTCGGTGCCCACCCGGGCGGCCAGCGAAAGATAGTCCTGGTCGGTCGTGCTCGCCGAACAGTAGACACAGACGGCGAAAGGCCGCTCGCTCACCACTGATCCTCCGTCCCGATCGCGTCCTCGGCGCCGCCCGCTATCGCGGCCGCCTGAATGATGTTCACGACCTCCTCGACGCTGTCGGTCACGTGCAGCAGTCCGAGGTCGCCCGGAGAGATCTTGCCGGACCCGCCCAGCGAATCGCGCAACCAATCGACCAAGCCGGACCAATACCTGGTGCCGAACAGGATGATCGGGAACCGGGTGATCTTGTGGGTCTGCACGAGCGTCAGCGCCTCGAACAACTCGTCGAGCGTGCCGAAGCCGCCGGGCAGGCAGATGAACGCCTGCGAGTACTTCACGAACATCGTCTTGCGGACGAAGAAGTACCGGAAATTGATGCCCAGGTCGACCCAGTCGTTGAGGCTCTGCTCGAACGGCAGCTCGATGCCGAGACCGATGGAGTAGCCGCCCGCCTCGCAGGCTCCTCGGTTGGCCGCCTCCATCGCGCCGGGACCGCCGCCGGTGATCACCGCGAAACCCGCCCGCGCCAGCGCGGCGCCGATGGCAAGTCCGGCCTGGTACTCCGGGTGGTCGGCGGAGGTGCGCGCCGAACCGAAGACCGTCACCGCTCGGGGCACCTCGGCGAGAGCGCCGAAGCCCTCGACGAACTCGGCCTGGATACGCAGCACGCGCCATGGATCGGTGTGCACCCAGTCCGTGTCGCCGCGCTTGTCCAGCAAATTCCGGTCGGCGGTGCTGACGCCGTCGGCACGGTCGCGGCGGAACATGATCGGCCCGCGGAACTTCGGTGTCGACTTCGGCTTGTTGGCGACCTCACGGTCCGCGGCGTCGGTGGACATGCGTTCCACGCTACCGCCCGGCAGGACGGTCTCACGGGCTGGACGGGAGAAGTCGTCCGATGTTCAGCCGGACGCAGGCGGGGCGAGACGCGGTCGCAATCTGGGCGGACGAGGCGCACGCCACCGCGCGAATCGCCCGGGCGGCGAGACGGAGTCGGGCCGATCGCAGCCATCGGCGGAGATCGACCGCGTGGCCGAGTTGACAGCAACCGGACCTCCAGCGCGCCCGAAAGCATCCGGGCGGAGTCGCCGGGCGCGCAGCCGCAGCCGTTCAGCCGGAAGTGCCGCTCAGGTAGCTGCGCAGCATGGCGGTGACGGCGGCGATCTGGTCGACCGGCACGTGTTCGTCGCGTTTGTGCGCGAGATTGGGATCGCCGGGGCCGAAGTTGACGGCGGGGATGCCGCGAGCCGCGAAACGCGAGACGTCGGTCCAGCCGTACTTCGCGCGCACACCGCCGCCGCCGTGGCGCTGTACCGACGCGATCAGGTCCTTGGCCGCCGGAGCGGTCAGCCCCGGCAACGCGCCCGGCGCCGAGTCGGTCACTTCGAAGGACAACTCGAGCCCGGCGAAGACCTCGCGCACGTGCTCGACGGCTTGGTCGACGGTGCGGTCGGGCGCGAAACGGAAGTTGACGTCCAGCTCGGCGGCGTCCGGCACCACGTTGCCCGCCACGCCGCCGGTGACCCGGACCGCGGACAGACCCTCGCGATAGACGCAGCCGTCGATGTCCACTTCCCGGGCGCGGTAGTCGGCGAGCCGCTGCAAGACCGGGGCCAAGCGGTGAATCGCGTTGTCGCCCAGCCATGCTCGCGCCGAGTGCGCGCGCACGCCCGAGGCGCTCAGCCGCACGCGCAGCGTGCCCTGGCAACCGGCCTCGATCCAGCCGCCGGACGGTTCGCCGAGCACCGCGAGGTCGCCGCTGAGCCAGTCGGGCAGGTCACGTTCGATGTGCCCGAGGCCGTTGAACTCGGCGGCGATCTCCTCGCCGTCGTAGAAGATCAGGGTCAGGTCGTGCACCGGGTCGGCGACGGTGGCGGCCAGATGCAGGAAGACCGCGTCGCCGGATTTCATGTCCACCGAGCCGCAGCCGTAGAAGACCTGTTCGCCCGTCGGGCCCACCGCGAACCGGCCGGGCACGTTGTCGGCGATCGGCACGGTGTCCAAGTGCCCGGCCAGGATCACCCGGGTCGGCAACCCGCGGTGGGTGCGTGCCAGCACCACGTTCCCGTGCCGGAGGATCTCGAAGTCCGTCGTCTGCTCCAGCAGTGCCCGCTCCACCGCGTCGGTGATGGCGGCCTCGTCGCGCGAGACGCTCGGGATGTCAACGAGGGCGGCGGTCAGTGTGATCGGGTCCGCATGCAGGTCGATGGTCACGCGCTTCACCCTACGACCGCTCACCCGCGAGGCCCGCCGGTACCGGTCGGTGTGCCGCCGCATCGTCCGGGACCGTCATCGTGCGCAGGCATCTCGCCTGAGTCGTCCAGGCGATGGTGCGGTCATTCTCGGCCCAGACACTGTTCGGCGTGCGACAGTGCGGCCGTTGCGCGTATCTCCGGTCGGCGCAGTGGTCTCGTTGATCGGGCGATCGAGCGTCGGCGCGACTGCTGACCAGGGCACTCGGCCGACCGGTCCTGGAGCTGGAGGCGTATCGAGCCTGGTGATCGCGGTCTCCGGAGCAGCCGCACCATTGCCGGTGGCGGGTCGGTAACCTCTAGGCCGTGAGTATCCAGGGAGCAGCAGCAATCGGTATCGCCAACGTGACCGCGGACGGGACCGTGCTGGACACGTGGTACCCGAACCCGCAGCTGGGCGAGTTCGCCGAGACCGGCAGCAAGCGGCTGGACGAGGCGCCCGCGGAGTACGCGGCTCTGCTCGGCTTCGACGACGCCCGCGGGGTCGACGTGATCGCGGTGCACACCACGATCGCCGACCTGTCCGCCGCCCCGGTGGACGCGCACGACGTCTACCTGCGCCTGCACCTGCTCTCGCACCGCCTGGTCAAGCCGCACGAGGTGAGCCTGGACGGCCAGTTCGGCCTGCTCACCAACGTGGTGTGGACCAACCACGGCCCCGCCGCGGTGGAGGGCTTCGAGGCCACCCGCGCCAAGCTGCGCGCCCGCGGCCCCGTCACGGTGTACAGCGTGGACAAGTTCCCGCGCATGGTCGACTACGTGCTGCCCTCCGGCGTCCGCATCGGCGACGCCGACCGGGTCCGCCTCGGCGCGCACCTGGCCTCCGGCACCACCGTCATGCACGAGGGCTTCGTGAACTTCAACGCGGGCACCCTCGGCGCGTCCATGATCGAGGGCCGCGTCTCCGCGGGCGTCGTGGTCGGCGACGGCTCCGACATCGGCGGCGGCGCGTCCACCATGGGCACCCTCTCCGGCGGCGGCACCACGGTCATCTCCATCGGCGAACGGTCCCTGCTCGGCGCGAACTCCGGCCTCGGCATCCCCCTCGGCAACGACTGCGTTCTCGAGGCCGGCCTCTACCTCACCGCGGGCACGAAGGTCACCACACCCGACGGCACCTTGGTCAAGGCCGCCGAACTCGCAGGCCGCGACAACCTCCTCTTCCGCCGCAACTCCACCACCGGCGCCGTCGAAGTAGTCCCCCGCAAGGGCACCGGCATCGAACTCAACGCCGACCTCCACGCCAACGACTGAACGTTCCGCGAGTGGCACATGGTGGTGCCACTCGCGGAGTTCGGATCAGGCCGAAGGCGCTTCCGAGAGCCCGAAGGCGATGACTCGGTGGGGATGGATGCGGATCATTTCGCGGGAGACGCCGGGGATGTACGGGTCGACGTCGGTGAGTGCTTCGGCGGTGCCGCGGATCTCGAGGCAGCGGACGCGCCACGGTTGGACCGACGCGACGTCGTCGACGACGAAGGCGACGTGGTCGTTGGTGGCGAGGTTGCGGAATTTCCACGAGTCGCCCATGTTCCAACCCGCGATGTCGATGGTGCCCAGGTCGGCGTTGTAGCGGAAGCCGACGGGGTTGTTCTGCGGGGTGCCGTCGGGCCGGACGGTGGCCAGCCGGCCCAGCCGCTGGGTGTGCAGGTAGTCGATGTGTTCGGTGGTCAGAGTCGCAGTCATGCGCCGACCGTAGAACCTCTACCTAACTCGAGGTCAACCCCGCGGTCAGCCCAGCTTCTTCTTCTGCACCTTGCCCATGGCGTTGCGCGGCAGCGCGTCGACCACGCGGATCTCGCGCGGGCGTTTGTGCACCGAAAGTTCTTCGGCCACATGGTCGATCAACTCACGCTCGGTCGCGGCGCCGCGCAGCACGACGAAGGCGGTGATGCGCTGGCCGAGATCGTCGTCGGGCAGGCCGACCACCGCGGCTTCCGCGACCGCGGGGTGACCGAGCAGCACGGTCTCGACCTCGCCCGCGCCGACCCGGTAACCACCGGACTTGATCAGATCCACCGATTCCCGGCCGACGATGCGATGAAAGCCTTTCGGGTCGATGGCGGCGACGTCGCCGGTCCGGAACCACCCGTCCTCGGTCCAGGTCCGCGCGGTCGCCTCCGGGCGATTCAGGTAACCGTCGAAGAGCATCGGTCCGGACACTTCCAAGCCCCCGATGCTCTCGCCGTCGTGCGGCACCGGAGCACCGGACTCGTCCCGGATCCGGGTGCGCACACCACGCACCGGCAATCCGACCCAGCCCGGTCTGCGCTCACCATCGGCCCGGGTGGACAGCGTGATCATGGTTTCGCTCATGCCGTAGCGCTCGACCGGCGCGTGTCCGGTCAACTCGCGCAATCGCTCGAACACCGGAACCGGCAGCGGCGCGCTACCGGAAACCAGCAGCCGCGCGTCGGCCAATTGCTTCGCCGCGTCGGGGTCGTCGACCACCCGCGACCACACGGTGGGCACGCCGAAGTACAGCGAACCCTTGGCCGCCGCGTACGCCTGTGGCGTCGGCTTACCGGTGTGGATCAGCGGACTGCCCACCCGCAGCGGACCGAGCAGGCCGAGGATCAGCCCGTGCACATGGAACAATGGAAGCCCGTGCACCAGCGTGTCCCTCGCGGTCCAAGCCCATGCCTCGGCCAGGGCGTCCAGACCCGCGGCGATCGCGCCGCGACTGAGTAGCACGCCTTTGGGCAGGCCGGTGGTTCCCGAGGTGTACAGCACGAAAGCCGTGGTGGCCGGGTCGGGTTCGGGGTAGGTGTGCCATGACCTGGCGTGCCGCCGCACCGGCACCACGGGTAGGTGGGCGCCCTCCGGCGCTTTCCCCAGCCACGCCTGAGCGCTCGAATCGGCCAGGATGTGCGCCCGTTCCGCGGTTCCGGAGTCCGGGGGCACCGGAACCACCGTGACGCCCGCGATCAGGCAGCCGACCACCGCGAGCACGGTTTCCACGGTCGGCTCGGCGAACACCGCCACTCGTTCCGCGCGCGCGACGCGTTCGGCCACCGAAGTGGCGGCGCCCAGCAGATCGCTGCGGGAGAGGGTGGCGCCGTCGATGGTGACGGCGTCGGGGATGTCCGCTCCGCCTGCGACGGCGAGCGGGTTCAGGGAGCTGAGCAGCAGCGGCGGACCGAACGGCATTCGCTCACGCTACTTCGCCGGATCAGCGGCGGTGTCGCGGCATCCCGCGCCGGCCGGCGTCGAATGTGACGGTTGACACTCCCGCTGATGTGGTGAGAACGTTGGTGCATAGCTTTCTCAGCACTGCGAGGTCGACGATGACGAGGCCACTTTCCGCGACGCATCGTCCCGAATCGCCGGACTCCTTCGACATCGGGCGATACCTCGACGGCGTGGCCGGCCTGTTCGGCGGCGTCGCGAACGTCATCATGCAGCTGAGCGCTCCTCCGGTCGGTTACGGCGTGCTGGAGAGCACCGTCGACAGCGGAAACGTCATGTTGCATCCGGTCAAACGGCTGCGCACCACGTTGACCTACCTTTCCGTAGCGATGCTCGGCACCGACGAGGAACGCGCCGCCTACCGAGAAGCGATCAACGTCTCGCATCGCCCGGTCCACTCCACCGACTCGAGCCCGGTGCACTACAACGCCTTCGATCCCACCTTGCAACTCTGGGTCGCGGCCTGCCTGCATTGGGGAGCGCGGGATCTGTACGAGCGCATGCACGGCCCGATGGACGAAGCGACGGCCGACGCGTTCTACCGTCTCGGCGCCAGGCTCGGCACCACCCTCCAGATGCCCGCAGCGATGTGGCCTCCCGACCGCCGCGCCTTCGCCGAGTACTGGAGCGCGAATCTCGCGGCGACCAGCATCGATCCGACGGTCCGTGCCTACTTCGACGACCTCATCGACCTACGCATGCTGCCGCGACCCGCGCAGCTGGCTTTCGGGCGCCTGCACCGCTTCTTCGTGACCGGATTGCTGCCCCGGCACCTGCGCGACGAGATGGGGATGACCTGGACCTACCGCGACGAACGCGTACTCGGCCACCTTCTGCGCGCCGTCGGGGCCGCCGAGTCCCGGCTACCGCGAACGATCCGCGCGTTCCCGCTGAACGCCTATCTCCTGGATATGCGCATCCGGCGTCGACTCGGCCTTCGTCTCGTCTGAGCCAACCCTCGTTTCATTCCAGTTACTGGTGGGCAATCGCATCTCGTATTGCTGATCGTGCCTGCACAGCGCCGTCCGACGCGACGTGACGCCACCAGCCAGGAGGAAACGATGGGCTACCGAACGACGTTGACCGCGCTGATCGCCTGCGGGTTCCTGGCGCTGGCCGCGCCGGTCGCCCGTGCCGACGAATCCGCCGAAACGGAAGTGGCCGCAGTGCCGCCGCGCACGGCGATCTCCGTACGCACCTCGGTCGGCATCGGCTGGGGAACACCGAACGAACACGAGTCGCGCTCCAGCCTGTCGCTGTCCAAGCTCTTCCTGGCCGACTACGCCCTGCGCCACGGCGACGGCTCGGCCGAGGACCGCATGCTGGGCGAGCAAATGATCCGCTACTCAGACGATGGAGCCGCGACCGTGATGGAGGCCAAGTATCCACAGGCCATCGCGGCCATCGCCGCCGAATACGGCCTCGCCCAGACGGTGCCAGGACCCAGTTGGGGCGCGGGGGCGACCAGCACGGCGAACGTGTCCGACTTCCTCGCCACCAAATTGCGCACCGATCCCGGATCACCGATCTTCGGATGGATGGCCGCAGCGGGATCGACGGCCCGAGACGGCACCGAGCAGAACTGGGGCACGGCACGATGGCCCTTCGTCCAGGGCAGCAAATGGGGCTGGTCGGATTTCGGCGAGCCGGAGGTCGCCTCGACGTCCTACGGCCCCGGTTTCGCGGTGACCGCGCACACCCACGGCACCGCGGCCGAGCAGACCGCGGATGTCATGGCCGCGCTCGGGGCGATGCTCTTCGGCCTTCCGCAGCACCGCTGACGTCAGCGCACCCGGAAGGACACCACGACGTGGTCGCGGGCGAACTGCCGGATCGATGCGTCGTCGCCGAGCGGGATCACGGTCTGCGGGGTCAGCGCCAGTGACAGCGCGGTGCGAGCGATCATCTCGGCCAGCGGCTCCGGATCGTATTCCGGCAACTTGCCTTCCCGCTGCAACCGCGTGACGAACTCGGCCAGGTAATCCCGGCCGAGTTCGATGACCGGCGCGCCCTGGGTGGTGAGGTACGGCAGCACGAGTTCGGGCTCGGTGGCCAGCAGCCGGTGGATCAGCTGGTTTCCTCGTAGGCCGTTGATGAACGCGGCGAAAAGTTCGACGATCTGGTCCTCGGCGCTCGCGTCGCGATCGACCTGACGCTGGAGCGCGGCGTCGACCTCCTGGATGAAGTCGCGCGTCTGCCGCAGTCCGACGGCCCGGATCAGATCGGATTTGCTCGCGAAGCGGCGGTAGAGCGTGGCCAGCGACAATCCGCCGCGACGCGCCACTTCCACCATGCTGGTGCGCTTGATACCGAAGTCGAGGAACGCCAGCAGCGCCGCGTCCAGTACCCGCGTCTGGTTGCGATCCTCCGGGGCGGCGCTGCGCACCAGCGGCAGCAGCCTGGTCAGCCTGGCCATTCCTCAACCCTATCCGCGACAGCGACACGATGACACTTTCAGCATTGCACACCATCACCGCCTATCCCCGGCGATTGACAGCCCACCGAGTCGATGAGAAAGTTAGGACATTATCTTCTCATCGACCGATTCTCTGGGATCGGGCGGACACGAAAGACGAGGTCGACGATGACCGCGCCGCTGCGCACCGCCGAGCACGAACCGGATCCGAGCCAGACCCTCACCCCCGAGACGGTCGCGCAGTACGTCGACGGCGTCGCCGCGTTCCTCGGCGGCGCGGCGAACGTCATCATGCAGTTGAGCCTGCGCCCGGTCGGCCGCGGCGTGCTGGAGAGCACCGTCGACAGCGGCAAGGTCACGCTGCACCCGATCAAGCGGCTGCGCACCACCCTCACCTACATCGCCGTGGCGCTGCTCGGGTCGGATGACGAACGCGACGCCTACCGGGAGGCCGTCAACGTGTCGCACCGGTCGGTGCGCTCCACCGCCGCGAGCCCGGTCAAGTACAACGCCTTCGACCCGAATCTCCAGCTATGGGTCGCCGCGTGCCTGTACTGGGGCATCGATGACCTCTACACCCGGATGCACGGCCCGATGGACGACGCGACCGCCGACGCCTTCTACACCTACGCCGCCCGCCTGGGCACCACCCTGCAGATGCGGCCGGAGATGTGGCCGGTGAATCGCACGGAGTTCCAGCGGTACTGGGACGAGAACCTGAAGCAGCGCGGCATCGAGCCGGAGCTGCGGGACTACTTCAACGGTCTGATCGACCTGAAGATGATGCCGCGACCGGTGCAGGTGGTCTTCGCCGGATTGCAGCGCTTCATCGTCACCGGCCTGCTTCCCCAGCACCTGCGCGACGAGATGGGCATGACCTGGACCGACCGCGACCAGCGGCGGTTGGACCGGCTGCTGCGGATCCTCGGAGCCGTGCACGGCCGGCTGCCCGCGGCGGCACGCATGTTCCCGCTCAACGCCTATCTGTTCGACCTGCGCAGGCGCCTGCGGCAGGGAAAGCCGCTGGTCTGATCACCTCTCCATGTGCGGGTAGCGGAAGTCGACGGGCGGCACGAAGGTCTCCTTGATCGTCCGCGGTGCGACCCAGCGCAGCAGGTTCAACGGCGAGCCCGCCTTGTCGTCGGTGCCGGAGGCGCGTGCGCCGCCGAACGGCTGCTGCCCCACCACCGCACCCGTGGGCTTGTCGTTGACGTAGAAGTTGCCCGCCGCGAAACGCAGTGCGGCGTCGGCCTCTTCGATCGCGTACCGGTCCTGCGCGAACACCGCTCCGGTCAGCGCGTAAGGCGCAGCCGACTCGACTTCGGCGAGTATCGCACTGTAGGAGCCGGGTTCGGCGTCGTCGTAGACGTACACCGAAAGGATCGGGCCGAAATACTCGGTGGCGAACGATTCGTCGTGCGGATTGTCGGTCAGGAATACGGTCGGCCGGACGAACCAGCCTTCGCTGTCGTCGTAGGTTCCGCCGACCGGGATGGTGACGTCCGCGTCCGCGGCGCGCCGGATGGCCGCCGCATTCTTGTCGTACGCGCGCCGATCGATCAGCGCTCCACCGAAATTCGACAGATCCGCGACGTCGCCGTAGCTCAGCCGGTCGGCGTCGTGCAGGAACTCGTCCCCCATCGCGCGCCAGACCGACCGCGCGATGTAAGCGCGCGAGGCCGCCGAGCACTTTTGACCCTGATACTCGTAGGCGCCGCGAATCAGGGCGGTGCGCAGCGCGCCGGGGTCGGCCGAGGAGTGCGCGACGATGAAGTCTTTGCCGCCGGTCTCCCCCACCAGGCGCGGATAGCCCTGATACCGACCGATATTCGTGCCCACTTGCTGCCAGAGGTACTGGAACGTCTTGGTGGAACCGGTGAAATGGATACCGGCCAGCCGCGGATCGGCCAAGGCCACCTCCGACAGTTGCACCCCGTCGCCGGTGACCATGTTGATCACGCCGGGCGGCAATCCCGCCGCCTCCAGCAGCCGCATCGTGTGGAACGCCGACAACGTCTGCGTCGGCGACGGCTTCCACACCACCGTGTTGCCCATCAGCGCGGGCGCGGTCGGCAGATTCCCGGCGATGGCGGTGAAGTTGAACGGTGTGATGGCGTAGACGAACCCTTCCAGCGGCCGATAGTCCATCCGGTTCCACACCCCGGCGCTGGAGCTGGGCTGTTGCTCCAAGATCTGCCGCGCGAACGCGACGTTGAACCGCCAGAAGTCGACCAGCTCGCACGGCGCATCGATCTCGGCTTGCTGGGCCGACTTCGACTGCCCGAGCATGGTGGCCGCGGCGATCGTCTCCCGCCACGGCCCGGCCAGCAGGTCCGCGGCGCGCAGCAGCACCGCGGCGCGCTCCTCGAACGGCAGCGCCCGCCACCCCGGGGCGGCGGCCATCGCGGCGTCGATGGCTCCGTGCGCTTCCGAATGGGTGGTGTCCGTGTAGGTCCCCAGCACGTGCCGATGCCGATGCGGTGTGACGATGTCGTGCCGTTCGCCGAGGCCGGGTCGATGCTTGCCGCCGATGACCAGCGGCACGTCGACGGGTTCCGCGGACAGCTCGGCCAGCTTGCCGAGGAGTAACTCCCGTTCGGGGCTTCCCTGCGCGTAGGAGTGCACCGGCTCGTTGCCGGGCGTGGGGACAACCGTGACAGCGTCCATACCTCAGGCTAGCTCGCCGGGCAGGGCGGGCGCGGACGCCGACACGCCTCGCTGTGCCCGTTGCGCGACCGCGGCCTCGAGCGATGGCCGCGCCCGCGCGCAGCGACGACGAAGGTGTCAGCCCGCGGCGAGCCGTTCGGCCGCCGCCGCGATCCGCTCGTCGGTCGCGGTCAGCGCGATCCGCACGTGCTCGCTCGCGCCGGGGCCGTAGAAGTCGCCGGGCGCGGCGAGGATGCCGCGATCGGCCAGCCATTCCAACGTGGTCCGGCACGGCTCACCACGCGTCGACCACAGATACAGGCCGGCCTCGGAGTGATCGATCCGGAAACCCGCGGCCTCCAGAGCCTTTCGCAACACGTCGCGTCGGGCGCGGTACCGCTCGCGCTGGCGCGCCTCGTGCGCGTCGTCGCTGAGCGCGGCGGTCATCGCGGCCTGGATCGGCAACGGCACCATCATGCCCGCGTGCTTGCGCACTTCGAGCAGTTCCGCGACCAGCTCCGGGTCGCCCGTCACGAATCCGGCGCGATAGCTGGCCAGGTTGGAGGTCTTGGACAACGAATGCACGGCCAGCAGGTTGGTGTGGTCGCCGTCGCATACCTCGGGGTCGAGCAAGGAGACGCCGCGACCCTCCCAGGTCAGTCCCAGGTAGCACTCGTCGGAGGCGACGATCACGCCGCGCTCCCGCGCGAAGGCGACCACTTTGCGCAGATGTTCGACGCCGAGTATCCGGCCGGTCGGGTTGGACGGCGAGTTCACGTAGATCAGCGCGGGCGTCTGCGGACCGAGCCGGGTCAGCCCGTCCGCGCGCAGCACCTGCGCGCCCGCCAGCAGCGCGCCGACCTCGTAGGTGGGGTAGGCGACCTCGGGGATGACGACCAGGTCGCCCGAGCCGAGCCCGAGTAGCCGGGGCAGCCCCGCGATCAGCTCTTTGGTGCCGATCGCGGGCAGCACGGCCGCGGGCTCGAGTCCGGTGATCCCGTAGCGCCGCTTCAGCGCGTCGACCGCGGCCGCGCGGAGCTCGGGGGTGCCATGCGTGGTCGGGTAACCGGGGACCGCAGCGACGGAGTTCAGCGCCGTCCGGATCAGCGGGTCGACCGGGTCGACCGGAGTGCCGACGGACAGGTCGACGATCCCGCCGGAGTGGGCGGCCGCCTTCACCTTCACCGAAGCGATGGTGTCCCAGGGAAAATCGGGCAGCAGACTGCTGACCCGGCCACGCGGTGACACGTCAGGTCTCACTCACTCGCCATCGGGGGCAGTTCCTTGATGAACGGCGGGTCGTAGTCGACCTTGCCGACCTTGGTCGCGCCGCCGGGCGAGCCCAGCTCGTCGAAGAAATCGACGTTGGCGTTGACGTATCCGCTCCACTGGTCCGGGGTGTCGTCTTCGTAGAAGATCGCCTCCACCGGGCACACCGGCTCACATGCACCACAGTCCACGCATTCGTCGGGATGGATGTACAGCATGCGACCACCCTCGTAGATGCAGTCCACGGGGCATTCCTCGATGCATGCCTTGTCCTTCACGTCAACGCACGGTTCAGCGATGATGTACGGCACTGCCGCTCTCCTAGTCTGTCCTCGCCTGCGGGATAGTCCGCCCGGCGAAACCCTATCCCGGCAACCACACGTTACTACTGGTCAGCCTGCCCTAACTTCGGGGATCGCGCACGCCGACGCGAGGCTCGATTCGACTCCGCCACCCGACGTACGCGCTGGGGGCCGCGTTGTGGGAGGTAGCGCCGGAACGCGCAACGGCGGGGCCGGTATTGCGCCGGTCCCGGCTGCCCGCGGCCGACCGGAAATCCGATCGCACCGCGGGCCGGAACCTATCGCCGTCGCCGGGCCGCCCGGCGCGGCTCCCTCGTCAGTCGACCAGTACCGCCTGGAGCCCCGGAGCGGCAGACAACCGCTTGTGCTTCGGGACGCCGTAGGTCGTCGTCCGTTCCCGGGCCGGTCGTCCGATGCCGGAGGCGATCTCCACCAACTCGGCGACCGTCTTGGCCGAGCCGTGCTGCGAGCCCGCCATCCGGGAGATGGTCTCCTCCATCAACGTGCCGCCCAGATCGTTGGCGCCACTGTTGAGCATCACCCGCGTTCCGGTGGTGCCCAGCTTGACCCAGCTGGTCTGGATGTTGTGGATCCGGCCGTGCAGCATGATCCTGGCCAGCGCGTGCGCGGCGCGGTTGTCCCGGTTGGTCGGCCCGGGCCGCGCGGCGCCCGCCAGGTACAGCGGGGCGCTCTGGTGCACGAACGGCAGCAGCACGAATTCGGTGAAACCGCCGGTCTCGTCCTGGATTCCACGCAGCACCCGCAGATGACCGACCCAGTGCTTCGGGTTGTCCACGTGGCCGTACATCATGGTCGAACTGGACCGGATGCCCACCTGGTGCGCCGTGGTGATCACCTCGATCCACGCCGAGGTGGGCAGTTTGCCCTTGGTGAGCACCCAGCGCACCTCGTCGTCCAGGATCTCCGCGGCGGTGCCGGGGATGGTGTCCAGGCCCGCCTCCTTCAGGGCGACCAGCCACTCCCGGACGCTCTGGCCGCCGCGCGAGGCGCCGTTCACGATCTCCATCGGGCTGAAGGCGTGCACATGCATCGACGGCACCCGCTGCTTGACCGCCCGCACCAGATCCGCGTACCCGGTGACCGGCAGGTCGGGGTCGATGCCGCCCTGCATGCACACCTCGGTGGCGCCGTCGACATGCGCCTCCCATGCCCGGTCGGCCACCTCGTGCGTGCTCAGGGTGAACGCGTCCGCATCGCCCTTGCGCTGGGCGAACGCGCAGAACCGGCACCCGGTGTAGCAGATGTTGGTGAAGTTGATGTTCCGGTTCACCACGTAGGTGACGTCGTCGCCGACGGTGTCGCGGCGCAGTTGATCGGCCAGCGCGGCGACCGCGTCCAACTCGGCGCCGTCCGCCGTGGCCAGCGCCAGATAATCGGCGTCGCTGAGCCCGGCCGGATCGCGTTCGGCGGCGCGCAGCGCGGCGAGCACGTCGGAGTCCAGCCGCTGCGGAACGGCGACGGCGAGATCGCGGGCCTGTTCACGAATGGTGTCCCAGTCGCCGAAGGCGCCGACGATGTCCTGCCCGAGGGCAGCGTCGCTGCGGGCCTCGGTGTTGCGGCCCTCGGTGTCGATGGCGGTGTTGAGGTCGACGCGTCCGGCCGACTCCCAGGACTCGTCCGGCTCCTGCCAGGGCAGGCCGACCGGGATCGCGTCCGGATTCGCCAGCCCCGTCACCGGGTCGGTGAGCGCGGCGACGTGCGCGCCGATCCGCGGATCGACCCACGGATTGCCCGCTCGCACGTACTTCGGGTGCGCGGAGGTCCGCTCGACCAGCTGATAGCCCGCCGCCTCGGTGATCTCCCGCAACGTGTCCAGGTTCGGCCACGGCCGCTCCGGGTTCACGTGGTCGGGCGTCACCGGCGAGACGCCGCCCCAGTCGTCGATGCCCGCGTCGATCAGCGCGCGGCACTCGGCGTGCGAGACCAGGTTCGGCGGCGCCTGCACCGGCACGTCCGGCCCGAGCAGCACGCGGGTGACCGCGATGGTGGCGAGGAATTCCTCCAGGCCCGCGTCCGGCACGTCCCGCATGGCGGTGTCGTCCTTGGCGCGGAAGTTCTGCACGATGACTTCCTGGATGTGTCCGAAAGCCTTGTGCTGCTTGCGAATCGCCATGATCGACTCGGCCCGCTCCGCCATCGTCTCGCCGATGCCGACCAGGATCCCGGTGGTATAGGGCACCGAGAGCCGTCCCGCGTCGGTGATCGCCCGCAGCCGCACGGCCGGGTCCTTGTCGGGACTGCCGTAATGGCAGTTGCCCTTCTCGGTGAACAACCGGGCCGAGGTGGTCTCCAGCATCATGCCCATGGACTGCGCCACCGGCTTGAGCCGCGCGATCTCCTCCCACGACATCACGCCCGGGTTCAGGTGCGGCAGCAGGCCGGTCTCCTCCAGCACCATGATCGACACGGCGCGCAGGTAGTCCAGCGTGGAGTCGTAGCCGCGCTCGTCGAGCCACTGCGCGGCCTCCGGCCAGCGATCCTCGGGCCGGTCACCCAGCGTGAACAGCGCCTCTTTGCAGCCGAGGGCAGCGCCCCTGCGTGCGATGTCGAGCACCTCGTCGGGCTCGAGGAACATGCCCTTGCCCTCGGCGCGCAACTTGCCGGGCACCGTGACGAAGGTGCAGTAGTGGCACTTGTCCCGGCACAGCCTGGTCAACGGGATGAAGACATTGCGGGAATAGCTGATCGTCTTCGGACGCCCCGCGGACGCCAGCCCGGCGTCGCGCACCCGCGCGGCGCTACGACAGAGGTCGGCCAGGTCGTCACCGGTCGCGTGCAGCAGCACCGCGGCCTCGTCCACGTTCAACGTGACACCGTCGCGGGCCCTGCGCAGCGCCCGGCGCATGGCCGATGGACTGGGCGGCGCGGATGGGACGCTCGGGTTCGGTAGGTCGGTCACGCCCTCGATCATGCGCTACACATCCGGAACTGTCTCCCTCCAGTGCTGGTTGCGACGAAGCGGACGAGTCACGGCTCCGCTCGCCACGGAGCCCACACGGGGACGTGGAGCACCGTTGAGCGTTGACAACTGTGCGGTACCCGAGGCTATTCCGGGGCACCCGCGCCGCGCGGCCCGCGTTCGGTCATCGATCGTGGCGTCGGTGAGCGCCGCCGATTCGACCGTTCCGGCACACCAGACCCTCGCAGGTGAGGCCGGGGGCCAACTCCTCGGCGACCGCCAGATGCGCCCGAAACGGTTGTCACACAACGAGGCTCATTCCACGGCAGGAAGCCCTCCGCGGCCTTGCGCTCACCCTTCCGCCGGGTCCGCGCCGTCGCGGTAGGCCGCTCACCATCGACCGCGACGGCGACCGCGTGATCGTGCAACGATTGGCGGCATGTCGCAGCCGCGCACGATCATGGCCGATCCGGCCTGGCGCCCCAGCCCGAAGGCGAAGCTCCTGTGGACTGTGCAGGCCGTCCTGACGTGGGTGATCCCGTTCGCGGCCCTGCTGGTGTGGGCGGTGGTCGACTCCGCGCATCGCGGGTGGCAGCTGGGATTCTTCCTGGTCGCGCTCGTGCCCGCCGCGCTGAACATCGGTGTCGCGCCGTGGTGGCGGTACGCGGTGCACCGCTGGGAGGTCACCGACGACGCGGTCTACACCCGGGTCGGCTGGCTCACCCAGGAGAGCCGGGTAGCGCCGATCTCCCGCGTGCAGACCGTCGACACCGAACGCGGTCCGCTCGAACGCCTGCTCGGATTGGCGACCGTCACCGTGACCACCGCCTCCTCCGCGGGTGCGGTGCAGATCGGCGCGCTCGACCTTCCGGTCGCCGAGGAAACCGTGGCCCGGCTCACCCGGATCGCCGCCCAGCACCGCGGAGACGCGACATGATCCCCGAGACGACCGGCGCCGAGCAGGACGGGCCGCCCTGGCAGCGGCTGGACAAGCGGATGCTGCTGGTCCATCCGATCACCGAAGTGGTGAAGTTCATCCCGGTGCTGATCGGTTCGGTGATCCTCGGGACCAGCAGCGGCAACCACGTGTGGAGCGTCATCCCGCTCGCGTTGATCGTCGGGTTCGCGCTGACCCGCTGGTTCACCACGACGTATCGGGTCGGGCCAACACACGTGGAATTGCGCACCGGGCTGCTGGAACGCAAGAAACTGTCGGTGCCGCGGTCGCGGATCCGCTCGGTGGACATCGAAGCGGACCTGCTGCACCGGGCTCTCGGCCTGGCGGTGCTGGCGATCGGGACCGGCCAGCATGCGGAATCGGGCGAGAAGTTCAAGCTCGACGCCCTGGATGCCCGCGTCGTCCCGCCGTTGCGCGCCGCGCTGCTCGCCCATACGGCGGCCAGGGTGGGTCCGGACGAAGAACGAAAAGAGCCGCAGCAGAACAGCTCCGGTGGTTTCACGGCCCCGCGTACCCGGGCGGGAGAGATCGGGCACTGGAGTCCGGCGTGGGTGCGCTACGCCCCGTTGTCGCTGACCGGGTTCGCGATCATCGCGCCGATCGTCGGCTTCGCGCTGCAATACGGGCTCGGTGAGATCGTTTTCCGGTCCGACGCCGTGCACGACGTGGAAGACGGCGGCGTGCTCGTCCTCGCGCTCGCCGCGGCCGCGCTGCTGGGCGTCATCGTCGTCGTGGTCAGCGCTGCCGCGTGCGCGCACTATCTGACCACCTATTTCGGGTTGCGCGTCCGCGACGACGGCAAGACCTTGCAGCTGCGCCACGGCCTGTTCACCACCCGCCAGATCACCCTCGACCGAGCCCGGCTGCGCGGAGCGACGGTCTCCGAACCGCTGCTGCTGCGCCTTGCGGGCGGCGCCGAACTCGAGGCGATCATGACCGGGCAGAACCCGCGGCAGCGAATCCTTCCGCAGGCCCCGCGTAGCGCCGTGGAGCACACCCTCGGCCATCTGCTCGCCCCAGAGGAAGTGCGAGACAACGAGTTTCCCGTCCAGCCGGAGGCGAGGCCCACCGGTTCGGGCGCGGCGGACGCGCACACCGTCCCGGCGCCGGGCAGCGCCCCGCTGATCGCGCACGGCCCGGCCGCACGGCGACGCAGGCATACCCGCGCGCTCGCGCCGGTCGTGCTCATCGCCGCCGCGCTGGTCGTCATCTCCCTTGCGGGACAGCACTATTCGCCGTGGTGGTGGCTGCTGCCCGGCCTCACGCTCGCCCTCGCGCTCGCCCTCGCCGAGGACCGCTATCGCGGCCTCGGACACGCGGTACTGCCCCGCACGACCACCAGCCCCACCTGGCTGATCACCCGGGCCGGATCACTCGACCGCGACCGCGACTGCCTCGAGGCCCCCGGCATCATCGGCTGGACAGTGCGTCGAACCTTCTTCCAACGGCGCGCCGGGGTCGCCACAGTTGTCGCGGCCACCGCGGCGGGCAAGAAGCGCTACTCCGTGGTCGACCTCCCCGCCGACCGAGCATGGGAACTCATCCAAGCCGTCACACCAGGACTGCCCGGCACCCGCTGAACCCACCCCCGCCCAGGTGTCGCTGATCGGTTGCCGAGCGGCGGCGGAGTTCAATGGACGCTGTGGTGACCAAGACCGAGCCGCACCATACGGAGCCGCGGATCGCCGACCGCCGGGTTCGGCAGATGCAGCGAGCGGACAAGTTCCGTTTGACCGCGGTGGGCGGGCTCGCCGCGCTCTCCCTGGACGCGTTGTCCAGCGTGGCCTACGGACCAGAGGCGATCGTGCTGGTGCTGGTCGCGGCGGGCGCGGCGGCCGTCTCCTGGACGCTGCCGGTTGCCTGCGCGATCGCCGCACTGTTGCTCGTACTGGTGCTCTCCTACCGGCAAGTGATCGCCGTGCATCCGGACGGCGGCGGCGCGTACGCGGTCGCCAAGAAGCAGCTCGGCAGGCCCGCCGCGCTGCTCGCGGCCGCCAGCCTGGTCGTGGACTACGTGCTGACCGTCGCGGTGAGCCTCGCCGCCGGCGCGGCCAGCCTGGCCAGCGCCTTTCCCGCCCTGGCCCACGAACTGCTACCGATGACGCTGATCGGCCTCGCGGCGCTGACCGTGATCAACCTGATCGGAGTGGCGGAATCCGCGCGGGTGCTGATGGGGCCGACGATCCTGTTCGTCGTCCTGATCGGCGGTGTGATCGTTGTCGGGCTGCTGCGGCCGGAGCCGGCCGCGATGATCGGCGGCGACCCGGGTCCGATCGAGCCGGTCGAGGCGCTCGGAATCGTTCTGCTGCTCAAGGCCTTCGCGGCGGGATGCTCGTCGCTGACCGGTGTGGAAGCGATCGCCAACGCCGTGCCCGCTTTCCGCACCCCCGCGGTGCGCCGCGCGCAGCACACCGAGGTGGCGCTTGGCATCCTGCTCGGCGCGATGCTGCTCGGCCTGGCCGTGCTGATCCGCGAGCACCACGTCACGCCGCGCCCGGATGTGACCATCTTGGCCCAGCTGGCGGCGGCCGCGTTCGGCACCGGCTGGCTGTTCTACCTCACCAATCTCGCGGTCACCGCGGTGCTGCTGCTTGCGGCGAACACCAGTTTCGGCGGGCTCCCGGTGCTGCTGGCGCTGCTGGCCAAGGACCACAGGGCGCCGTCGCTGTTCGCGCTGCGGTCGGAGCGTCCGGTCTTCCGGTACGGGGTCACGGCACTCGCCTTGCTGGCCGGGCTGGTGCTGCTGGCGGTCGACGCCGAAACCCACCGGCTGCTGCCGGTTTTCGCGATCGGCGTCTTCATCGGGTTCACCATCAGCCAGACCGGTCTGGTCCTGCACTGGTGGCGAGTGCGCGACCGCGGGTGGTTGCCGCGGGCACTGCTGAACGGATTCGGCGCGACGCTCACCGCCGTCGCGGGCGTCGTCCTGCTCGCGGAGAAGTTCACCGAGGGCGCGTGGCTGCTGCTGCTCATCATTCCCGCGCTGGTGGGCCTCTTCTTCCGGATCGAGAACTACTACGCCGGCGTCGCGCGTCAGCTGCGACTGCGTGAAATCCCGCCGCCGCCGCGACCGGCGCCGGAGGCCAAGGAGTTGGTGGTCGTCCCGGTGGTCACCATGAGCGAAGTGACCTATCGCGCCTTGGAAGCCGCGCTGCGCATGCGGGGCGAGATCGTCGCGGTGGCCGCGGACATCGATCCGGCCACGACCAAACGGCTCAGCGCCCAGTGGAAGGAGTGGGATCCCGGTGTGCCGCTCGCGGTGCTCCCCTGCCCGCATCGCAGCCTGGTGTCGACGCTCGTCGGCTACGTCCGCAAGCAGACCGCCGCCGGGCTGGGTGTCACAGTGCTGCTGGCGCATGTCGAAGCCCGGCACTGGTGGCAACGCCCGCTGCACAATCCGCGCGGACCGGTGCTCACAGCCGCGCTGCGCGTTCGCACCGAGGCCGTGATCGCGACCCTGGCGGTCCGGCTCGCGTGAGTCAGCGGCGGCCGAAGACGTGCGCGTTCGCCTGGACGTAGAGGTAGGCCAGCGGCGGCAGCAGCCCGGCGAACAGCAACAGCGCCGTCCGCCAATCACTGCCGAGCAGAATGTCACCGCCGGGCCCGGCGCTCGCGCAGACCAGGAAGCCGAACGCCCACGCGACCAGCGGAAGGCCCAGCAGCGCGGGACGCCGGGTCACCGTTCGCGCACCCGCGACGAGCAGGACGTTCACCACTCCCGCCACGGCGGCGGAGACCGGGAAAACGACCGAGCCCAGATAGATCGGCAGGTAGAGCACCTCGAGCGCAAGGGTGAGCAGGGCGTCCACGATCAGGATCACGAGGATCACCGAGCCGAGGAGGCCTACGGGGATACGGGTGGCGCCGGATGCCACGGGAGCGCGATCGCCTGCGTGGTCGTCGATCTTCGTCGTCACGGCACCGGCGGGTAGCCGAGGAGGGTCAACAAGTGGCTCTGCATGTCGGCGAACGCGTACAGCACCGTCATATACAGGTCGTGCTGCTCCTGCCAGTGCGGCCGCATGCTGTCGACGAACGCCGCGATCGCGTTCTGGACCTCCCAGTTGTACATACTGCCGAGTCTATTCCGGCGCGATCGGGCGCACGATCAGTTCTCCCGGTCGGCAGGCAGGGCGGCGACCACCGGAGGTTCGCCGGTCGGGTCGCCACGCTGCGCCGCTATGGCCAGCACTCGTTTACGCGCGGCGAACCAGCCGACGATCAGCGCGGGGACGATCAGGGCGATGGTCGCGACGGTCCAGGTCCCCACCGGATAGTCGAACCCCGTCAGCACGACGACGAAGAACAGGAACACCAGCGTGAGCAGACCGGTGTAGGGCGCGCCGAACATGCGGAAGGCGGGCCGCTGGATACGTCCCCGGGTGGACCAGCGCCACAACTGCAGCTGGCACAACACGATGGTGGCCCAGGAGGCGACGATGCCGAGCGACGCCATGTTCAGCACGATCTCGAACGCCTGATCCGGGACGAGGCCGTTGAGCGCGATGCCGACCAGCGCGATCAGGCTGGTGAGCAGGATGCCGCCGTAGGGAACGCCGTTGCTGCCCATCACCCCGGTGAATTTCGGCGCGCTGCCGTTGATCGACATCGACCGCAGGATGCGGCCGGTCGAGTAGAGGCCGGCGTTCAGGCTGGAGAACGCCGCGGTCAGCACCACGAGATTCATCACGCTGCCGATGCCGGGGACGCCCAGCATGGTGAAGAAGGTGACGAACGGACTCTCGTCGGCCGTGTATCGCGTGTACGGCAGCAGCAATCCGAGCAGGACCAGCGAACCGACGTAGAAGACGGCGATCCGGAGGATCACCGAATTGATCGCCCGTGGCATGACCTGCTCCGGATGCTCCGTCTCCCCCGCCGCGGTGCCGACCAATTCGACAGCGGCATAAGCGAATACGACACCGGACACCACCACGACCAACGGCATGACGCCGGTCGGGAACAGGCCGCCGTGATCGGCGATCACGCTGGTCCCGGTCGCGGCGCCCCGCACCGTGAAGCGGCCGAGCAAGAAGATCGTGCCGACGATCAGGAACGCGCTGAGCGCGAATACCTTCACCAGCGCGGCCCAGAACTCCATCTCACCGAACCACTTCACCGAGATCAGGTTGACGCCCAGCACGAGGACCAGCGCGATCAGCGCGAGCAACCATTGCGGAACGGCGGAGAACCCGGACCAATAGTGGAAGTACTGCGCGATCGCGGTGGTGTCGGCGATGCCGGTCATCGACCAGTTCAGGAAGTACATCCAGCCCGCGACGAACGCCGCCTTCTCACCGAAGAACTCGCGCGCGTAGGAGACGAACGACCCGGACGACGGCCGGTGCAGGACCAATTCGCCGAGCGCGCGCAGGATGAGGAACGCGAAGAACCCGCACACGCCGTAGACCAGGAACAACCCGGGTCCGGCACTGGCCAGCCGCCCACCGGCGCCGAGGAACAGGCCGGTGCCGATGGCGCCGCCGATCGCGATCATCTGTAGCTGGCGCGGCTTCAGACTCTTGTGGTATCCGTGGTCCTCGATGCTGAGGTGGGCGTTGTCGCCGCGCGCTGCCATGAACCGACGGATCCTCCGTTTCGATGTGCCGAGATCACGCCGAACCGTACCCGCCGCGCCGATACCGCCAACTGCCAGCCCTGGGGGTACAGGAGGTCGCCGCCCGGACAAGTTCCGAAAACGGCGGGCGAATTATGTGGAATGTCCGTAAATCTCGGGTAGCGGCCGCACCGCCGTCGACGAGATCAGTCACTCCGGGGCGGCGAACAAATCGTGCTCCCGCCCGTCCGGACCGAGCGGACCGCGCCGACCCCGCACCAGGATGAAGTGCTCCTCGGGCAACACCGGCTGAGCGATACCGTTCGACAAGGCGAATTCCCGGCCGGACGGCGCGACCGTGACCTGTGTGGCGTGCGCCCGCAGCGCGGCGCGCTTGGCCGAAAGCACCTCGGAGACGTCGATCGTGGTGGTAACCGCGTCGCTGGGCACGCTCGCCAGTTCGCCCTCGGCGGGCAGTCGCCAACCGGGCGGCAGCGCGCCGGGCAGGCCCGCGGCCGTGCGCCGGGCCAGCGCCGCGGTGTGCAGACGCAGCATGTCGGCGTCGGTGACGGTCCAGTAGTACTTCGGAACATCCCAGCCTTCGCCGGCGGCGGCATGCACGGCGGCCGTGGTGATCTCGTGCGCCCGGATGTGGTCCGGATGGCCGTAGCCGCCGTTCGGGTCGTAGCCGACGACCACGCGCGGCCGCAGACGAAGGACGACGTCCGTGAGAGCCCGCACCGCCTCGTCTCCGGAGCGCACGAAGACGCGCGGCTTGTTCGCGGCGGGTGTGCCCGCCATTCCGGAGTCACGCCAGCGTCCCGCGCCCCCGAGCAAGTGCGGCGGACCCGCGTCCAGCGCGTCCAGCGCGCGGGTCAGCTCGAGAATGCGATAGCCGCCGAGCTGGTCGGCGTGATCCGCCGCGAGCAGCGCCCAGTCGGCGCCGATCACCTCGCCCTCCTCACCGAGGGTGCAGGTGATCACGGTGACCGGCACGCCGCGACGGCGGTAGTGCGCGATCGTGCCGCCGGTGGTGATGGACTCGTCGTCCGGGTGGGCGTGTACCAGAAGCAGCCCACCGGTCCCCGCGGTCACGGGATCCTGCGCCACATGGACGCGTCGCCGAAGATGCCGACCTGGATCGCGCCGCTGAGCGAGGAGCCGTCCAGCCGAGGACCGGACGCGGCGACGGCGTTGTCCTGCACGATCGGCAGCACGGTCGCCATGGCCCACAGTTTGGGTTCGGCTTCGGCGAGCACCCGTCCCACGTCGCCGCCCCGCAGGGCGTCGTCGATCGCGGGTTGCAGGGTCGGATCGCACACGCCGGACAGGTTGCTCGGCGCCCGCTGCGCCGCCTCGGCGATGGCCTGCGCCGGGCCGGTGACACCTGGCAGCGCGGGCGGCGGGCAGCCATACCTGGAAGCCAGCACGGTCGCCGGATCGGAACCGGCCACCTCCCAGCCGACGATCGCGTCGACCGTGCCCTCGAGCAGTTCCTTGCCGTACAACTCGTCGGCGGCGACACTGCGCACCGTGGCGTCGATGCCCGCGCTGCGCAGCTGGTCGGCGGCGGTATTGGCCACGGCCAAGGCGGTGGCGTCCCGGTCGACCGCGCCGATGCGCACGGCCAGCGGCTTGCCGTCCTTGCCGACGGTGCGCGGCTGCGGGGCGGGCGAGGTCGGGGAGGTCGCCGGCGGCGGCTCCGGCGCCCGGCCGTACCCCGCGGCGGCGAGCAGCGCGAACGCCTCCTCCGCCGATGGACGCGGCGGAGCGGTCGGGGCGTATCCGGGATCGGATGGTGCGAGCACCTGCGCGCGCGCCGGTTCCACCCAGTTGCCGGTCTGCGCGCCGACCGTGGCCAGCAGGGCAGGGTCCAGCAGGGCCAGCACACCCGAGCGGACCCGGGGATCGCTCAAGTCGCCTTTGCGTCCGTTGAGCGCCATCTGCAGCACTCGCGACTGCGGCATGATCGTGGTGCGCACGGAGGGAATCGCCCCCAGTTGCGCCTGGGTCGCCACGCCCCCGTGGACCAGCGCCATCTGTACGTCGCCGGTACGCAGCGAGCCCGCCAGCTGCGCGGTGGTGCCGCCGCGGCGGAGCAGGATCTGGCCCGGCATCGCCGGTGTGCCCCAGAAGCGGTCGTTGCGTTCCAGCAGCATCTCATCACGGCCCGGGTCCGCCGAGCGGATCCCGAACGGCCCCCCGGACACCCGGACACCGTTGACCTGACCGTTCATCCCCCTGGCGAATCCGCCGGGCGCGTCCTTGAGCAGATGAGACGGCAGCAGATCGGTGAACAGCTCCCGCCAGCCGGGGTAGGGCTGCGTCATCACGACGGTGACCGTCTTGCCGCCCGCCGACGAATTGACGTCCGAGATCATCCGGTAGCCGGCCGGGTCGACGACGCCCGGCTCGGAGATCATCTCCTGCCACAGGTAGCGGAA
This sequence comes from Nocardia sp. NPDC051900, assembly GCF_044452545.1. NCBI lineage: Bacteria > Bacillati > Actinomycetota > Actinomycetes > Mycobacteriales > Nocardiaceae > Nocardia > Nocardia sp. NPDC051900. Next base: position 43,647 of record NZ_JBITBU010000007.1, read on the forward strand.
GTCCTCGGCCGCGATCGGCGCGCCATCCGACCAGGACGCTTCGTTGCGCAATTTGTAGGTGATCGTGAACGGTTCCTGCGCGGTGACTTCGGCGGAGACCAGCAGCGACGAATCCGGCACCCAGGCCGTCGTCCCTGGCCGCGCCGGATCGAGCACCGGCCGGAACGGACTCGGCAGGACCAGGGAGGCGATCGCCGAGGTGGCGGCGGATTGGTCCGAGCGCAGATGTGGGTTGAACGCGGTGCCGATGGTGTCCAAAGCGACGACGACGGTCGTCTCCGCGGGCTTGACCGGTGTGGTCTTCGGACTGTCGGTGCTCTCGATGGGCGGCGGCGGATTCGCCGCACAGCTGCTGATCAAGGTCAGCACTGCCACGGCCGGCAACAACGTGCGCCACGCTGCGCGTTTTCCTGCGCCCACTTTCACGCTTGGGAACTCTACCGTACGGTCGAGTCCGTTCCCAGATTCCTGCTGACCAGCGCGGAAACAACCCGGTCGAACGGATATGCGTAGCGCGGAAACACAGCAGCGTCGCAGGGTCGTGACATCACCCATACAAACCGTGTCGAACCTCGGCAAATATTCGGCGTACCGTCGCGGCACAATAGCCCGCCGCGCCCTACGCACCGCAATCCGTATGCGCATCGGTGTCGTTTACGCAACCACACGCGCTGCCGACTCGGACATGAAGTGAACGTTTGCACCGACACGCCGAACGGGAGACGAATTCTTTTCGTCGACCATTCGGCCGACACGGCGACAACCCACACAGGGGCTGGCCCAACCAGCGTCGAGGCCCCTCGATAGCATGAGAAATCTCATTGCGCTCACAGCTCTGGATGACCACGGGTGCCGACAACATAAAACAGGCGCACGGCACAGACAATTATTTTCACCCGCCACCACTGCCCTCATGACGGGTAGTGGTCGACAATTACCAAATTTCCCACCAGCCGTCGCCTCGGAAACTTATTCCACGCGAACGAACCGATTTCGGACCTGCATACCAAGGGCTGAGACGATCACAAATCGAAATTACCGACAACGAAACCGATCAGCCCTCGAATATGGGGCACCCGACTTCACCACGGCACGCATCACGGGGCCGTCTCGAATTTCTTCCGATTGCCACCATGCCTGGTGATGCGAGGAATTGCGATCACACCCGCGGGGCCCGAGTCGAACGCGAGGCTCGCGGTACACCCACACGATGCGAGCGCCCGCGACTGCCCGACCAGCGGTTCTGCCCGGTATTCGGTGCCACCCGCGGTGACACCGAATACCGTGGCACACAAGTTATTACAGCGCCGCGCGGTCGCGCGCCTTGCGCCGGGACAGTTCCCGTGCGCGCTCGTTCTGCCCGAGGACCACCTTGCGCACCCGGACCACCTCCGGGGTGACCTCCACGCACTCGTCGGCGGCGCAGAACTCCATGGCGCCTTCGAGATCCAGCTGCAACGGCTTGGCCAAGGTCTCGATCACGTCGGCGGTGGAGCTGCGCATGTTGGTCAGCTTCTTCTCGCGCGTGACGTTGATGTCCAGATCCTCCGCGCGCGGATTGACGCCGACGACATGCCCCTCGTAGGTGTCCGCGCCCGGCTCCACGAAGAACTGCCCGCGGTCGGCCAGCTGGATCATCGCGAACGGCGTCACCGAGCCCGACCGGTCGGAGACCAGCGAGCCGGTGTGCCTGGCCCGGATCTCGCCCGCCCACGGCGCGTAGCCGTGCGACACGGCGTTGGCGATGCCGGTGCCGCGGGTCTCGGTGAGGAAGTCGGTGCGGAAACCGATCAGGCCACGGGAGGGAACGATGAACTCCATCCGCACCCAGCCCGCGGCGTGGTTGCTCATCTGCACCATCTTGCCCTTGCGGGCGGCCAGCAACTGGGTGATCGCGCCGAGGTACTCCTCGGGGCAGTCGATGGTCAGCTCCTCGTACGGCTCGTGCACCTTGCCGTCGACCTGCTTGGTGACCACCTGCGGCTTGCCGACGGTCAGCTCGAAGCCCTCCCGGCGCATGGTCTCGACCAGGATGGCCAGCGCCAGCTCACCGCGGCCCTGCACCTCCCAGGCGTCCGGGCGCCCGATGTCGAGCACGCGCAGCGACACGTTGCCGACCAGCTCCTGGTCCAAACGCGCCTTCACCATGCGGGCGGTCAACTTGTGCCCTTGCACCCGGCCGACCAGCGGCGAGGTGTTGGTGCCGATGGTGACCGAGATGGCGGGCTCGTCGACGGTGATGCGCGGCAGCGCGACCGGATCATCGATGTCGGCGAGGGTGTCGCCGATCATGATGTCCGGAATGCCCGCGATGGCGACGATGTCGCCCGCCACCGCCAGCTCGCCCGGCTTGCGCTCCACGCCGACGGTCTGCAGCAGTTCGGTGATCTTCACCTGCTTGACGCCGTCGGCGTGCATCCACGCGACGTTCTGTCCCTTGCGCAGTTCGCCGTTGTGGATGCGGACCAGCGCGAGACGACCGAGGAACGCCGAGGCGTCCAGGTTGGTGACGTGCGCCTGCAGCGGCGCGGACGCATCGCCCTTCGGCGCGGGGATGTATTCCAGCAGCACGTCGAACAGCGCGTCCAGATTCTCCGCGGCCGGGGCGTTGCCGTTCTCCGGACGCTCCTTGGACGCCTTGCCCTCACGACCGGAGGCGTACAGCACCGGAAGGTCGAGCGCGAGCTCGGCGGCCTCGGCGGCGGCGTCGTCGAGATCGGAGGCCAGGTCCAGCAGTAGGTCGTGGCTCTCCTCGACGACCTCTTCGATGCGGGCGTCGGGGCGGTCGGTCTTGTTCACGACCAGGATCACCGGCAGCGACGCGGCCAGCGCCTTGCGCAGCACGAACCGGGTCTGCGGCAGCGGCCCCTCGGACGCGTCCACCAGCAGCACCACGCCGTCCACCATGGACAGGCCGCGCTCGACCTCGCCACCGAAGTCGGCGTGGCCGGGGGTGTCGATGACGTTGATCACGGTGACCGAGCCGTCCGGGTGATGCCGGTGCACCGCCGTGTTCTTGGCGAGAATGGTGATGCCCTTCTCGCGTTCCAGGTCGCCGGAGTCCATCACCCGATCGACGGGCTCGGCCCGCTCGGCGAAGGCGCCCGACTGGCGCAGCATGGCGTCGACCAGGGTCGTCTTGCCGTGGTCGACGTGAGCCACGATGGCGACGTTGCGAAAATCGCGTGCAGACGACACGCCTGAATCCTCCTGCTGTTCGGTGTTGGAGCCGACGGTGCTCGGTGTCCGGCGTGCACGGACTCTCCGTGATTACGCAGGCTGCCGCCTCCGGGGCCTGACGCACACGCCGGTCTCCCTGCGAACAGGTGGAGAATCGAAACTCACCAGGCAGCGCGGCGAGCTATACCCTACCGGCAGTCGGTTCGAGGCACCGTTTCAGCCTTTGTACTAAGGGTATGCTAACCGCCGTGGGCAAGGTCAAAGCCAAGAAGGTTTCGAGCCTGAAACCGAAGAAGAAGTGCTGTCGGAAGAAGACGCGCTGCGTGAAGTGCCCCGTGGTCATCATGCGGATGAAGAAGTGCGAAGCGGCCGGTGTCACCGGCAAGGATCTGAAGAAGGCACTCAAGCAGGCGCGCGCTGCCTGACCCCCGCCGCCACCCTTTCCGGGGCGGCCCGAGGCGAGTAGTAAGGAGTGTTATGGCGCAGCAGGCACTGCTCTCCGAACCCGAAATCGTCGACGCTCTCACCGAATTGCCGGAGTGGTCCAGGTCAGGGGACAACCTGACGCGCACCGTCGAGGCGGCCACCTTCCCCGCGGGCATCGAACTGGTGCGCCGCGTCGCCGAAGTAGCGGAGGAGGCGAACCATCACCCCGACATCGATATCCGCTGGCGCAAGGTCACATTCAGCTTGTCGACACACTCGGCGGGCGGGCTCACCGCGCTGGATGTAGCACTGGCACATGAAATAGACCGGCTGTGTTGATTTGCAGCGCCTTCGGCGCTGCGTGTTCGCGGCCCTCTTATGGCTCGCGTCCGAGCGACCGCCGCTGGCGACTGCGTCGCGAACGCGGCGGCCACTCGGACGCGAGCCGGGCCGCGAAGGGAACATGCTCGGTCTCGCTTCGCTCGAAACCGCGGGTTGGGCCGCCGTGTCGCGTTCCAGCCGGAAGTTCGAGTCTCCGCTGATCGCCGCTCGACGCTGATCGAAGCAGAGTCGGGCGAGTACCTTATGCGGTGCGCGCGGGGCCCTCGGTGGTTGCGCGCGCTTCTTCGTCCTCGGCCGATCGCGTGTACCTGGCTCCGAAGCGGATCACCCAGAGGTAGAACGCCAGGACGCCGAGCACGTCGACGGCGCCGAGCCAGGCCAGTACGCCCGGGCGCGAGATGGTCCAGATCGAATCCTGGAAGAACGACAGCACCCACGGCACGCCGACGAGCATGGTCACCAGCCAGTACCCGGCGATCACCCGCGCGCCGGGCGCCCGGCGCAGCGGCCCGTACACCACCCAGAGCACCGTAGGCAGCAGCCACACCCAGTGATGCGACCACGAGATGGGCGAGACCATCAGTCCGAACAGTTGCACCACGATCAGCGTGCCGAGCCGGTCGTCCGCGCCGAGCGCGCGCCAAGCCAGGAACGCCAGCACCGCCACGACGAGCACGGCCGCGATCCACCACGGGCCGGACTCGACGTCGTAGCCGAGGATGCGACTCAGTGTGCCCCGCAGCGACTGGTTCCACACCGAGCCCACCGGACCGATCCGGTCGGCGTCACCGAGCAGTGTGCCGAAATACCGACGCGCCTCGACCGGCGCGATCAGGAAACTCAGCCCTACCGTCGCGCCGAAGACCACGGCCGACCACGCCACCGTCGCCCAGCGCTTGCGCGCGACGAAGTACAACCCGGTGATCGCCGGCGTCAGTTTGATGCCCGCGACTATTCCGACCAGTCCACCCGACAGCCACCACCGCGAACTGCGAACCGCGAGCATCCCACCGAGCACCAGGAAGACATTGACCTGGCCGTAGTCCATCGTGGTTCGGACCGGCTCCAGCCACAGCCCGAGCGCGGTCCACCCGACGGTGGCGGCCCGCCACTGCGGTGTGCGCAGCCGCTGCGCCCCGAACAGCAGCTCGAGACTGACGTGCACCACCGCGTACAGCGCCGCGGCGATGGCCAGCAACCAAGCCACCGCGACCAGGGTGAACGGCAGATAGTGCAGCGGGAAGAACACCAACGCCGCGAAAGGCGGATAAGTGAACGGCAACGGGAAGTCCGGAGTCTTCTCCGCATAGGTGAAGTCGTAGAGCTGATCGGTCAACAACGCGGCCGACCCGCCGACGTAGACATGCAGGTCGACGAGGTTCATCCCATTCGGGGACAGCAGCATCCAGAGCAGCCGGGCCAGCACGGACAGGCCAAGCACCGACACGGCCCATCGGAGGTGACGATTCAAATCGCTGGCTTTCGGCTCGGGTGCGGTGCGTCGGTTGGCGCGCCCGGAGTTCGATGTCGAGGCGACAGCGCGGACGGCACCGATTAGATTAGCCGCAGCGCGAATCCGGTCGGTTCCACCCTCGAACCACCGATAACATTTGCATCAACTTTCACATCAGTAACATCTGGGCGCGGTATCTTCTGCTAACACTGATCGTCCACGGCGCTTTCCGGACGCCGCAGCTGTACACATAGCCGCAATGTCCCTAGAGTGACCCCCGAAACGATGGCTTTTAGCAATCGAACCCAGATGTACCCCGAGGTAAGGACGGCCAGACCAGTGCTTCGCACCCGAGGATCGCGGATCGCATTGTCCGCACTCGCCGTCGCGGCGAGTGCCACGCTCGCCGCGCCGACGACAGCAATCGCGGCTCCCGCGACCGCCCCCGTGGCGACTACGAACAGCGTTCCCATGGTGCCCGAAGGCGTTCCCGTGGACGCGCTGGCCGCGCTCGCCCCAGCCATCGTCGGCGCCGTCGCGGGCCCCGCGGATATCGCGAGCCCGGCCGGCGTCGCGGGTCCGCAGTCGGCCATCCTCGATCAGGCCCGCAGGCTGCTGGCCACCTTGAACCTTCCGCCGCAGATCAAGTCGACGCTGGAACGGATCATCACCTTCCTGGACGGCAGCGGCGGCGGAGGCCCCGAGGTGCCGCAGGACGGACCGGTGATCGCCCAGTTCCTCTACCCGAGCATCGGCAAGGGCTGCATCGGCCCGTCCGCCGACTCGGTGGGCACCGCCCTCGCCGTGCCCGGGCCCGCCACGCTGCCGCCACCCGGCCCGCAGGCGGGACAGACCGGGTTCGTCTTCACCGCGCTCGGCACCAAGGGGCCGACGCCGGTGCAGAACCCGCCGATGACGGTGCAGTGGCTGAACCTCGACACCCGCCAGTCGGGCGTCCTGCCGCTGACCGACGAGGCCAAGATCAACCCGGACGGCCCCGCCACGCTGTCCGCGATCGCCGACACGGGCAACGGCCGCGTCGTCGCGGTCGTCTCCGGCTCGCTGACCACCCAGTCCGGTGACGCGGAGGCGCGGACCTGCTCCTTCCTGCCGACGCTCGGATTCTTCACCGTAGGCTGAGCTTCCGGTCGAGGGCGGCGACTCCATCGGGGTCGTCGCCCTTTCGGCGTTGCGGTGACTCGGCGAATACCTCGTATCGATCTGCCGCGCAGCCACACGAGGTGGCCGGACTGTGGTAGACCGCTATCTATGGCGACCACCGATTTCTCGAAATCCGCGGACTGTTCGAGACAGCCGGGTCATTCGATCCGGAGCAGGCGCTCGCACCGTTCCATCCTGTCGATCCGCTCGGAGGGTTCCATCCTGTCGATCGGCTCGGCCTACTCGGTCCTGTCCATCGGCAGCGTGGGCTCGGTGCTGTCGATCGGATCCGTGGGATCGTTCGGGTCGGCGATCTCGTCGTTCTCGTTCGCCAGCCTCGGCTCCGCGTTCTCCGGCCTGTCCCGGTGGTCGTTGCTCTCCTGGCTCGGCGATCACGAGGCTCCGGACAGCCGCCCCTCCCTGCGGGTCGTTCCGGACGACGAGCCCGACCTGCGCGTCACCCCGATAAGCCACTGCCAGACGTAATATTCGGCAGCCGCTCGGTCTCGCTTCGCTCGAAAGACGGGGTGGAGACGAGCAGGCACGTACTGCGGCAGCTGCTCACCACTGCCCGTATTCGGGTGTGAGCACATTGTTCACATCGATCCCCACACCGTCGATGGATTGCTTGTCGATCTCGACCTGGTGCAGGTTGGCGGCGGGGTGCACGAAGCCCTTGGGTGTGCCCCAGTTGTGCTGCCAGTACCAGGAACCCAGGCTCGCGGCGCGGGCCAGCTCGATGGTCGGGGTGTTCGCGTAGACGCCGGTGTTCTCCGTGCCGAGCACGGCCTGCCAGCCCAGTAGGTACGGCGCGATCATGGTGGCGAAGTCGACCGGGGAGGGGTTGTCGTCGATGGACGCGTAGATGGGCACGTTGTCCGGGCCACCGGCGGCGCGGTGCAACGCGAGCCCGCGCTCGGCGTGCCGCTTGCCCGCCTCCAGCCCGCCACGCCAGTCCGCGGTCGGTCCCTTGCCGAATTGGTAGCACGAGACGATCTGCAGTCCGGCCGCTTTTAGGTCGTCGACCTCCGGGGATCGCAGCGGTTTGCCCGCCATCCACTCGGCGCCGGGCCTGCGATCGGACACGTAGCGGATCACGCCGATATGTCCGGCGTCGCGGATCGCCGCAGCGGAGGGAACGCCTCCGGCGTAATCGATGAGGGTGCCCAGCACGGGTCGCGCGGAGGCGGGAGCTGCCGCGGCGGTCATGCCGACCACGGCCGCGGCGGCCGTGTAGGCGAACAGATCACGCCGGGATACCGAATTGGAACGCATCGTCGACTCCTTCGCGCAACCCGACATGGATGGCAGCGTGCCCGGCGCACCTTCCCCAAATCACCGCGCGCCGGGAGCCTCGAACGTGAACTCATTTCACCATATTCACACTGGAACCGCTAGACCCAGGAGAATCACGTTTCACATTCGCCACATACGCTCGACGACGCGACCGGTCACACAATGCCGTCGATGCGCGCGGCGACATCGATGGTGCGCATCGCCGGGTCGGCCAGTTCTTTGCGGATCACCGCCGCCACCTGCGCCACGACCTGCTTCTTTATCCCGGCGAGCGCACCGAGCGCGGCCGCGCGGGCGCCCTGCGCGGTGAATTCCATCCGAATGTCGGCCGGGTCGGGCGGCGGCACGTCGATCACCACCCGCAAGGGGTCGGCAGCGCGGGCGGTGAGTACCAAAGGCACCTCGACGTCAGCGCGATAGCGATTGGCTTTCAGCACGTCGACCGTGATGTCCAGGCTCACCGGCAGGGTCAGATCGAACGCGACCGGCTCCGTCGACCGGTTCGTCAGCCGCGGCATCCGTACCGTTCCCCGAACGGTCACGACGGCGCTCGCGCGCGGTCCGGTCCGCAGCGGACCGACCTCGATCAGCCTGCCCGCCAGCCGTTCCACCACGTCACACACTCGCTCGCGCGTCACGATGCGGGAGAAGAACCGATGCCCGAACTCGTCGTAGCCGATCCAATCGAACGCGAGCTCGTCGCGATACGGCGAACGCTTGCCCGCGACCATGGCCTCGAGGTCGAACACCAGCCCCCTGCGGGTCTGCGGGTCGGCAAGCATGGCGTTCACCCGGGAGGCGACCTCTCGCTGCACCACGCCCGCGATCGGGTCGAGCAACCATTCCCACGCCGAATCCACCGCCTGGGCGCGCAAGACGAAACTGATGTCCCGCTGGGTGATCGGTGGGATATCGATGACGACGAGCACGGGTTCGGCGGTGCGGGCGTGCAGGGTCAGATCGATCTCCACCCTGGCCTCCAGCCGCAGTTTCCGGCCGCCGAGCAGCACCTTCAAGGTGAGCGACACCGGAACGGTGACGTCGAAGGTGACCTTCGGGCCGCTGCGCAGTACGCGCGGGGCGCCGACCTTCCCCTCGGCGACGAATCCGGCGAGCCCGGCCGGGCCGATCGAGACAGGGCCGATGGTCATGCCGCGGCCCGCCATGCCGGAGACCGCGGACTCGATACGAGCGGCGTTCACGGCGTGCGTGACGAAACGCTCGCCGAACTCGGCGTAGTCGATCCAGCCGGGCGCACTACTCGGTTCGTCGGTCGGATGCATCGCTAGTTCCGCAACCCTCACCTCTCGATGGACACCCGACACGGTACGCGACCGATCTCGTCCCACCCCGGAACGCACTGCGGCCCGAGATCCCCGTCCTGCCGATGAGGGGGAAGCAGGGCGGGGACCGGCGGCGGCGCTGCCGGGCGCCGCCGCCTCCCATCGTAGGACTATCCGGCACCCCGTTTCACCCGCATATCGGTCGAATCCCGTTCGATGGAAGTGATCTTCACAATCGGCCGAAACCGACCACCCCGGTTATGTCGCCCAGCACGAACCGGTGGATGCGCACCGCGCCGTACTCGTTGCCGCCGATCGTGGTCACCTGGCCGCCCTCGACTCGCAGGACGATGTTCGTGTGTTGTCCGAACGGACTGGGCTCTCCGTACAGCAGCACGTCACCGGTCCGCGGTCGATAGTTCGAGCCGCTCGGGACGAACCGGCCGACGCTCTCGTAATACTCCCGCAAGGTATAGACGCCGGGAATCCGCCACGAACCCGAATTCGGGTTGGCCAGCGGCACACCGGCCTCGCGCAGCACCCAGCTGACGAAATCGGCGCACCACGCCTCCTCGGCTCCTTCCGCGTATTTCGTCCCCGCGCCGGGATCGGCGAACTCGCGCTCGGCGACCGCGACGATTCCGGCCTGGGCCGCGTCGAGCGCCGAACGGTCCAGCGCGGGGAACTCGGTGAGGCGCTCGCCCGCGATCGCCCGGTGGTCCGTACGGTCCTGCCACCAGAGACCACCGGCGATCCCGGCGGCGGCCACGCCGAGCGCCACCAACGCGAGCGCGACCCACCGCCCCGATCGCGATCCCCGTTGTTGTGTCATCGCTCCCCCGATTCGTTCGTGTGACTTTGTTGTCGAGCTTATGGAATTCGACGCACGAGCACGCCGAACGGTTCCCCGCGCCGTCCGCCTGGTTTCGGCGACCGAGCGGAGGGGCAACCCGGTGGAGCCGAAATCATGGACGGCACCGGGAAAACCGCGCTAGTCTCCGGAGAGACCAGCCGATGGGGAGGTACGGCCCTGGACACGCTGTGGACATTCATCGTGCACCGGCGGCACCAGTTGCTGGTCGACTCCTACCTGCACGTCTCGGCCGTGGTGCAATCGGTGCTGCTGGCGACGGTGGTCTCGGTTCTGATCGGAATCCTGGTCTACCGCAGCCCGTTCGGCTCGTCGATCGCCTCCGCGCTGGCAGGCGCGGTGCTCACCGTACCGTCGTTCGCGCTGCTCGGCCTGCTGATCCCGGTGCTCGGCCTCGGTGTCGCACCGACGATCACCGCGCTCGTGGTGTACGCGCTGCTGCCGATCATGCGCAACACCATCATCGGACTCGCCTCGGTGGATCCGGCCGTGACCGACGCCGCCCGCGGCGTCGGGATGAACCGGCTGCGGGTGCTCGCCCGGATCGAACTGCCGCTGGCGTGGCCCGCGATTCTGGCCGGTATGCGGGTGAGCACCCAGCTGATCATGGGGATTCTCGCCCTCGCGGCATATGCCAAGGGCCCCGGACTCGGGAACCTGATCTTCTCCGGACTCGCGCGCCTCGGCAGCCCGAACGCGGTGCCACAGGCGCTGGTCGGCACGATCCTCGTCGTCGTCCTCGCACTCGTCCTCGACGGGATCTACGTCCTGGTCGGGCGGCTCACCACTTCCAGGGGAATTCGTGACTGAAACCGAAACCAGCGACGGCCGCGCGGCATCCGTCGTCTCCGGCGTCGAGATCGTGCTGCACGCAGTGACCAAACACTATCCGGGACAGCGTGATCCGGCCGTGGACAGCGTCTCGCTGACCATCCCGGCCGGCGAGATCGTGGTCCTGGTCGGGCCGTCCGGCTGTGGCAAGACCACCACCATGCGAATGATCAACCGGCTGATCGAGCCCACCTCCGGAACCATCACGATCGACGGCCGCGACGCGGCCACGATCCAGCCCGACCGGTTGCGCCGCGGCATCGGCTATTCGATCCAGCAGGCGGGACTGTTCCCGCACCTGACCGTCGCGAAGAACGTCGCGACCGTACCGGGCCTGATCGGCTGGGACCGGCGGCGCGTCGCGGCACGGGTCGACGAGATGCTCGAGCTGGTCGGTCTCGATCCAGGCACCTTCCGCGACCGCTATCCCCGCCAGCTGTCCGGCGGACAGCAGCAGCGCGTCGGCGTGGCCAGGGCATTGGCGGCAGACCCACCCGTGCTGCTGATGGACGAGCCGTTCGGCGCGGTCGATCCGATCACCCGGGGATTGCTGCAGGACGAGTTGCTGCGGCTGCAAGGCGAACTCGGCAAGACGATCGTCTTCGTCACCCACGATTTCACCGAGGCGGTCAAGCTCGGCGACCGCATCGCCGTGCTCGGCGACCGGTCCAGGATCCTGCAATACGACACACCCGCGGCGATCCTGGCCGACCCGGCCGACGAGACGGTCGCCGGTTTCGTCGGCGCGGACGCCTCGCTCAAACAGCTCACCCTGACCCGGGTCGGGGATGTCGAACTCGGCGACTGCCCCACCGCCACCGAACAGGACACCGTCGACGAGTTGCGCGCCGCGCTCGCGGACCGCGACTGGCCGTGGGCGCTGGTTCTGGACGGTCAGGGCAGGCCACGCCGCTGGGTCTCGGCCGAACAACTGGCCCACGCCGATTCGCTGCGCGATCTGGGAACGCCGGTGCCGGAGACGCTGGCGCTGAAATCGACGCTGCAGGACGCGCTCGAAGCCCTGCTCACCCATCAGAGCGCGACCGCGGTGGTGACCGGCGCGCGCGGCGAGTACGCCGGGCTGATCACCATCGACACCCTGGTCGGCCACCTGTCGGCCCTGCGCGCCGAGCACGGAGCCGGGCGCTCCGCGACGGACGGCGCACCATGACCAACGCCGCCGCGTCACCCGCCACCCAGCGCAGGGCCGAGCGCATCCGGTTGGTCGTGCAGCCGGTGGTCGTGCTCGTGCTCACCGCGGGCGTGCTGGTGTGGGCGTTCGCCCGCGACCTGACCGTCACCCAGCAAGCGAGCCTGAACGCGGGCAACGTCGCGACCGTCACCTGGCAGCACGTGCGGATCACCGCGACCGTGGTGCTGATCGTCGTCGCGGTGGCCGTCCCGCTCGCAACCCTGCTCACGCGACCGGGATTCCGGAGGCTCACACCCGTTTTCGTCGGTATCGCGAATATCGGCGCGGCCGCACCGGCGATCGGCCTGATCGTGCTGTTCTACCTGGCCACCCGCACCACCGGCTTCTGGATCGGCGTGGCGCCGATCGCGTTCTATTCGCTGCTTCCGGTGCTGCGCAACACCATTCTGGGCTATGAGCAAGTGGACCGGACGCTCATCGATGCGGGACGCGGCCAGGGCATGTCGGCCGTGACGGTGTTGCGGCGCATCGAATTCCCGCTCGCGGTGCCCTACATACTGGCCGGGCTGCGCACTTCGCTGGTGCTCGCGGTCGGCACCGCGACGCTGTCGTTCCTGGTGAGCGCGGGCGGGCTCGGCATTCTGATCGACACCGGCTACAAGCTGCGCGACAACGTCACCCTGGTGGTCGGCGCGGTGCTCGCGGTGGCGCTGGCCCTGCTGGTGGACTGGCTCGGCGCGCTCGCCGAAGCGTTTCTCGGGCCGAAGGGGCTGAAATGATCCGGGCGTGGCGCACGCTGGCCCTCGGCCTGGGCTTGACGTTGCTGGCCGCCTGCGGGCTGCAATCCGGCGGCGCGGTGCCGCTGCGTGTCGGCCCCGGCAGCATCCGACCCGTGCCCGAACTGGAGGGTGTGCAGGTCACGGTGGGTTCCAAAGACTTCACGGAGCAGAACATCCTCGGCTATCTGATCGAGTTCGCTCTCTCGGCGGCGGGCGCCGAGGTGCGCGACCTGACCAACATCCAGGGCTCCAACAGCGTGCGCGATGCCCAATTGCACGGGCAGATCGACCTCGCCTACGACTACACCGGAACGGGCTGGATCAACTACCTCGGCAACGAGACACCGGTGCCGGACGAGATCGGCCAGTTCCAGGCGGTGCGCGACGCCGACCTCGCCGCGCACGGCATGCTCTGGACGGCGCTCGCGCCGATGAACAACACCTACGCGCTGGTCATGAGCGCCCGCACCGCCCAGGAGACCGGTGTGCGCACGCTGTCGGACTACGCCAGACTGGCCGCCGCCGATCCGGCCGCCGCGGCGATCTGCGTCGGCACCGAGTTCAACGTCCGCCAGGACGGATTTCCCGGCCTGGCCCGCAAGTACGAGATCGACGCGAGCAAGGTCCGCAAGCAGATCGTGCAGGACGCCGTGGTCTACCAGGCGACCGCCGACGGCAGGCAGTGCCGCTTCGGCTCGGTCGCGGCCACCGACGGACGCATACCGGCGCTGAATCTCGTTCTGCTGCAAGATGATCGCGGCTTCTTCCCGAAGTACAACGCGGCGCTGGTGATGCGCCGGAGTTTCGCCGAGGCGCATCCGCAGGTGGACACGATCCTGACGCCGATCTCGCAGCGCCTCACGAACGAGGCCATCACCGAACTCAACCGTCAGGTCGACGTGGACGGACGCGAGCCGGCGGAGGTGGCCAGGGACTGGATGGTCACCCAGGGATTCGTCACCGCGCGCTGATTTCCGTCGCGTGGAGAGCGACGCCTCCGACCAGCTGATCGGAGGAATCCGCTGTCCCTGAGGCGTTGGACGCCGCATCGCTGGATCAGGCCAGGCCCGGTACGCCGTCCGCTGGGCTCACCAGGTGAGCCCAGCGTCCTGCCAGGCAGGCTCAGCGCGGATCGCGGCCCAAGTAGCGCAAGAGCTCTCCGAGAGCGCCGTCGGCCGGACCGTCGACGATCGCGGCGAAAGCACCCCACTGACGCAGCGGTTCGATGATCTCGGCCGTCTCGCCGCTGCCGGGCGCGGGGTGAGCGGCCCGCGCGGCGATGAGCAGGGCGGCGGCGAGTTCGTCGGTCAACGGTGACGGCTGGCCGGTCGCGATCGCGATGTCCCAGGCGTGCACCCCGGCATCCAGCGCGCACATGACCGCGGCCACCGGAGTGGCGAGCGCGCCGTGCGGCAGCGGCGTCGGCACGGTTTCGGTGGCGTCGTCGACCGTGGTCCAGGCGAAAGCGGTCTGCTCGACCGCCGCACGCACCGCGTCCCCGGGGGCGCCGTCGATCGTGCCGGAAGGCGCGAACGGGTTGTGGGCCGGGCCCTCTCCGATGCCGAGGGCCTGGGCGTAGGCCAGCTGGTCACCGACGGCGTGCTGCAGCACCTGCGTCACATCCCAATCCGAGCACGGGGTGGGCAGGTGCCACTGATCCGCTCGCACACCGGCGACGACGCTCTCCAGCGCACGGTAGGAATCGGCGAGCACGTCCCGCCAAACGGGGAGCAGAGTCGCGGCGGCGGTGGCGGTGGCGTTCATGTCGGAGCCTTTCGGTCGTTCTCGCTGATGACACAAGCCTATTCGGCCATTAGGCTACTTTTGTTCCTAATCAGCGAGGAGGGCGAAAGTGGCATCGACCACACCGCGTCTGCTGCGGTTGCTGGCCCTGCTACAGGACCGTGCGTACACCGGCCGGGAGCTGGCCGAGCGCCTCGGCGTCACCGATCGCACACTGCGGCAAGACATTCAGCGGCTGCGCGAGCTGGGCTACCCGGTGCATGCCGGACGCGGCGCGATCGGCGGCTACCGGCTCGGCCGCGGCGCGACCATGCCTCCCCTACTGCTGGACGACGACGAAGCGGTGGCCGTGGCGGTCGCGGTCGGCCTCGCCGAGGACGGCTCCACCGGCATCGCGGACATCGCCGAGCACGTCACGAAGGCACTGGGCAAACTGGACCAGATCCTGCCGAAACGATTGCAGCGCAAGGTATCGGCACTGCGGGATGCGACGGCCATCGGCCCGGCCACGACGGGGTCGCGCGAGCCGGACGCACCGGTTCCCGCCGCCGTGCTCACCACCCTCGCCGGCGCCATTCGCGACGGAGCTACGGCCCGGATCGCCGAAGCCGGGGCCGCGTCGTCCGTCGAGATCGAGCCGTACCGGCTGATCAACTGGCAACGCCGCTGGTACCTGGTCGCCTACAGCCTGGAAGACCACTCCTGGCGAGCGATACCGGTCGCCCGCGTGCAGCGCGCGGAGACGAGTTCCCGTCGTTTCGCCGAGCGTTCGCTTCCCGACGACGACCTGGTCGCCTTCGTCATGCGCCACATCGCCACCACCGGGTGGCGGGTGCAGGCCCGGGTGACCGTGCTCGCGCCCGCCGAGACCGTCATCGCCAGGATCAATCCCGCCGTCGGCGTGGTCGAGCCGGTGGACGCGGACACCTGCGTGCTCTACACGGGCGCGGACGCGCTGGAGACGATCGCCATCTACCTGTCCATGCTGATGATGGACTTCCGCGTCGACGGCCCGCCGGAACTCGTCGCCCATATCCGCACCCTGGGCCGCCGGTACACCGAGGCCGTCGCCGACGCTTGAATCCCAGGTGTCAGGAATGCCCGGTGGTGGTCGCCGCGTCGGCGGTCTTCCGCATCGGGATCACGGCGGTCAGACCGATCGCGACCAGCGCCGAGGCCATCGCGATGAGGAAGGTGGTGTGGAAACCGTCGCGCGAGGGCAGCAGGTGCGGGCCGAGCCGCATGGTCATGTGCGCCAGCACCACGCTCATCACCGCGGCCGAGGTCGAGGTGCCGATCGAGCGCATCAGCGAGTTGAGGCCGTTGGCCGCGCCGGTCTCGGTGATCGGCACCGCGCCCATGATCAGCGCGGGCATCGCCGCGTACGCCAGGCCGACGCCGCCCGCGACGATCACCGCGGCGAGCATGATCTCCCAGACGCTGTTCATCAACACCACCGCGCACAGATAGCCGACCGCGATCACCGCGGAGCCGAGCGCGAGGGTGACCTTGGGCCCGCGGGTGGCCGACAGCCGCGCCGACACCGGTGACAGCAGCATCATCACGAAGCCGGTGGGGGCCAGCGCCAACCCGGCGGTGATCATGGACAGCCCGAAGCCGTATCCGGTCTGCTCCGGCGCCATCAGCAGCTGCGGGAAGGTCAGCGACATGCCGTAGAGCGAGAATCCGACGGCGATCGAGGCCGCGTTGGTGAACAGCACCCTCGGCCGCGCCGAGACCCGCAGGTCCACCAGCGGTGAACGCTGCCGCAGTTCGAAAGCACCCCAGCCGAGGAACACCACCACCGACACCGCGAACAGGGTCAGGATCCGGGCGCTGGCCCAACCCCAGTCCGCGCCTTTCGTGATCGCGACGAGCAGCGCGAGCAGGGCTACCGACAAACCGACGGCGCCGCCGAAGTCGAACCGGGCGGGCGTGCGCACCGGCGACTCCGCGACGAACACGAAAACCAGGACTGCGCACACGACGCCGAGCGCGGCGGAGGTCCAGAACAGCGCGTGCCAGTCGGCGTTCTGCGCGATGGCCGCCGCGACCGGCAGGCCGATCGCGCCGCCGACGCCGAGCGTGGCGCTCATGATCGCCATCGCCGAACCCACCCGCTCGGCGGGCAATTCGTCGCGCATGATGCTGATGCCGAGCGGGATGGCTCCGACCGCCGCGCCTTGCAGCGAGCGACCGACGATCTCGGGCACCAGGGTGGAGAAGGACGCGCAGACCACCGAACCGGCGATCAGCAGAAGAAGATTCGCGAACAAGACGCGCCGCTTGCCGAACATATCGCCCAGACGGCCGCTGATCGGGGTCGCCACCGCGCCCGCCAGCAGCGTGGCCGTCACGACCCAGGAGGCGTTGGACGCGGAGGTGTGCAACAGCGTGGGCAGCGACGGAATGATCGGGATGACCAGCGTCTGCATGAGGGAGACGACGACACCGACCATGCCGAGCGTCGCGATGAGCAGTGCCGACGAGGGACGGGGCCGGTCGCCGGATTCAGAGACGCTCGAGGACGCGTCGGCAGCTACAGTCACATGTGCACGGTACATATGGTGTGTATGCTGCACAATTTGGTAAGTACGTGATCCTCGCGACATAGTGTGGTATGTCCGAATCCGGCCCCGGCGACAACGCGGCGCTGTACCGCCTCGTCTTCGAGCTGTCACTGCTGTCAAGGCACTTCCCCGCCGCGGTGCTCCGGCGTCCCGGCTTCCAGCTCGACCGCTCGGCGTACCTGATCCTGACCAGACTGGAACTGGACCATCCGCTGAGCCTGCGTGAGCTGTCCGAAGCGTTTCAACTGGACGTTTCGACGATCAACCGGCAGGTCGGAGCGATGCGCAAGCAAGGGTTGGTCGACCGGGTGCCCGACCCCGACGGCGGCATCGCCCGCAAGATCCGCGCCAGCGCCAAGGGACTCGATCTTTTGGCCTCCGACCGAAAGCAGAGCCGTCAAGGCATCGGCGCGGTGGTTGCCGAGTGGACCGAGGCCGACATCGACCAGTTCAGCAGGTTCATCGCGCGTTTCAACCAGTCGGTCGAGGACAAGGAGGACAACCCCTGGCCGCGCCCAGCCGGGCTGGAGTGACGCACGATCGGCCGGGACCCGGCTGCCCGCCGCACGGCTACGCACCTCCGATCGAACCGGATGTCCGCCATTCGCCCGTGCCCCAGGGACCACGGCGTCAGGCTCCGCGGTCCCGACCTTGGGCGAGTGCAAAAAGCTTCATGCGGTGTAGGGATGTTCGGCGCGGGCCGACCGCAGCGCGCGGCCCCACCAGACCAGCTGGCCGAGCAGCTGATCGGCCGCGGCCACCGGCATTTCCGGATCCGTCGGCTGCCCCGCGGCATCGAACCGCCTGCCCGCGTCGTGAAAGCTCACCGTGTCGCGCACGGTGACCGCGTGCAGCTCGGCGAACACCTGCCTGAGGTGCTCCACCGCGCGCAAGCCACCGGAGATGCCGCCGTAGGACACGAATCCCACCGGCTTGGCCCGCCATTCGGTGTGATGCCAGTCGATGGCGTTCTTGACCGACGCCGGATAACTGTGGTTGTACTCGGGTGTCACGACGACGAACCCGTCCGCCGCGGCCAGGCGGGGGCCGACCGCTGCCAGCGCCCGCGCCGCCTCGGGTTCGGGGTGATGGGAAAGTCGTTCCGGCAGAGGCGTTTCGGCCAGGTCGACAACGTCGACGTCGACGTCGTCGCGCCGCTCGGCGTGAGTGGCGAACCACTTGGCGACGGTCGGTCCGAAGCGGCCCGCTCGAGTGCTGCCGACGATCAGGGCGAGCCGGATCGGATGGTCGGACATGGTGGATTCCCTTCGACGTGTTCGGTATCCAGAACAGCGTCGAACCTGAACAGCGGTTCAGGTCAAATCGGCTCGATCGCCGATCAGACCTCCAGATCCTCTTCGATCCCCCGCAGGCGATGCCGGGCCATCGCCAGATTCGCCCGTCCCCGGTCCAGGGCCAGATAGAGGAACAGGCCCTTGGACTTGCGGCCGGTCATCGGCCGGATGATGTGGTATTGCCCGGACAGCGTGATGAGGATGTCCTCGATGTCCTCTTTGAGCCCCAGCTGGTCCATGGTGCGCATCTTGGCGCGCACCACCTCGGTGTTGCCCGCACCCGCGACCTGGAGGTCCAGGGACTTGGAGCTGCCGAGCATGCCCAGCGCCATGCCGCTGTTGTAGTCGACGACGGCGGCGCCGATCGCGCCGTCGATCACCATCATGTCTTTGAGGGCCAGATCCATATTGGACATATGCTTTCCTTTCAGTGGGTTTTCGTTGCTTGTTCGCTTCCCGCGTCGGTGGTCACCGGCGTCAGCAAGTCGGCGATCGCGCGGGCCGCCGGACGGGATTCCAGATGCAGCCTGCCGATGTTCACCTCGGGGGCGGCCAAAACGGTCAGCGACGTCCAGCCCGCCGCGTAGATGACCACATGCCCTCCGGTGCCGTGGACCACGACCTCGCTGAACCCGCCGCCGTGCGCGGTGGTGGCAAGCCGGTGCGACAGCGACAGCTGCGAGGCGGCCATGGCGGCCATCCCGTTCGGCTCGATCTGCGCAGGCAGATCATGGGCGACCAACAGTCCGTCGTTGGACGCGACCAGCGCGCCGGTCAGCCGCGGAACTCGATTGCGCAGCGCTTTCAACTCCGTGAGCACCGCCGCGTTCGGTTCGGGTCCGGACATCGCCACCTTGGTCAACCTTCCCATCCAATCGCCGAGCAGTTTCTTTCGCGTGGTCACGCGAGCTCCTCCAAAGCCGCTTGCAGGCGGACGAGCAGGTCCCGGTCGGGCGGCTCCAACCGATCGGCGACCGGGACCGGTGGCGCCGAGTGCCTGCCACGGCGGCGGGGAAGCCGGCCCGGCTCGGCGAGCACAGGCGCGACCGCTACGGACTCGGGGCGCACCGGCTCGAGCCCGACCGGCCCGGCCGCCACCGGGACCGGCGTCGCGAGGGGCGGCTCGATCAAGCCCGCCGCGGTCAGATCCCGCACCGCCACCAGACATCCGTAGGTGGTACGGCCGAGTTCGCGACCGATCTCCGCGACGCTGCGCCTGCCATCCGCGGCGGCCAGCACCTCCGCCTGCCCTCCGGTGACCACCAAACGCCGTCGCCGCACTCGGCGGACCGGCACGACCGGGACGCGATCGACCAGGTCGGCGGGCCACGGCCCGGACTCGGGATCGCCGCGCCGCGCGCACTCCTGCACGAGTGCACGGGGCGTGATGTGACAGACGGGGGCCAGCCAGTGCGGTGGGGCCGGGCGGAACTCCGGGACGGCGGGCGAGGCCAGCAAGAAATAGGCGGCGTCGAAAACCGACAGCATCGCGAGGGTTTCCAGCCGTGGCCGTCCCAGCACACGGCCGGGATCGCCCGCATCGGCGCGCCGCCAGTCCTCGGCGGTCGCCACGCCCGCCTCGACGACCAGCCGGTCCAGCCCGGTGGTGCGACGACAGTCGGCGGAAACGATCGCGCCTTCGGCGAGATGGAAAGCACCGTCGCCCGCGTGCAGCACCCCCGTACGTCCTTCCTGCTCCAACCGCCGCAATTCGACCGCGAGTTCAGGACTCATGCGCGTCCTCGGCCAATTCGTCGAGAATTCCGTGCAGCTGGTATCGCGCCATCGCGAGATTTCCGGCCTCCTCGTCGAACAGCACGTGCACGAAAAGCCGTCCGTCGAAGTCGCCGTTCACCAGGTTCAACAGGTGATATCCGCGGGTGCCGTAGACGATGATCTCGGTGACGTCGTCGCCGTCGGTCGACAAAGCCGGACAGGCGAGCACCGCGCGCACCACATCCGTTGTGGCAGCGGCATCTTCGTGCTCGTCCACCAGGTCGTGCCTGCCGTCGGCGGCGATCGCCAGACCGCTCGCACCGTCCACCAGCGTCACGCTGCGCGCACCGGGAATATCCATGATGCGTTTCAGACAACCGTCGATTCCGATCACGCGCCACCACTTGTCATGTGAGGGGGTTTACGGGTTCCAGACGCTACACACGGGCACCGCGCGATGTACAGCAAATCGGTGAGAAATTTCCGGTAAAAAACATCGTCCCTGGAAACGCGCGATAAATACCTTTCGGTATCAAATACCTATTGGTATTTATACCCTTCGGTTTTCGTTTTGCGACACGCCGACCCGGCCACAATAAATTCTCGATACGGCCGCTCGACGGCCCCCGTGCCGCTTTCCCGGCACGCCTGCGTCCGCGCACGCATGAACGTGTACCGCCGGAACGACACAGCCGCGCGAGTCTCCTCGCTGTGCGCGGCGCACGGCGGCAGGGACGTGCCCGGAGACGGCAAGGGCAAGTAGTGATCTCGCAGCAATCGGCAGATCGGCCGCGCTGCCCGCCCGCGAAGCCGCGACTTCAGCGCCTGCCGCGCAGGTAGTCGCTGACCACGGCGGCGCCCAAGCCGTCCAGGCCGGGCGCCACCACCCGGCCGCCGCTGCGGCGGGCCACCAGGTCGACGAACGCGGCCAGGCGCGGGTCCTCGCCGAGCATGAACACCGTCACCGACGCACCCAGCTTGGCCAAGGCGTCGACCTGCGCCATCGTCACCGCCAGCGTGCGTTGCGCGGGTGGCCAGTTGAAGTAGGTCTCCCCGTCCGGCTCCAGGTGCGCGGTCGGCTCACCGTCGGTGACCACGAGCACGACCGGCACCGCGTCCGGGTGCCTGCGCAGGTGCGCCGCGGCCAGCAGCAGTGCGTGGTGCAGATTGGTGCCCTGTTCCCAAACGCCTTCCAGCGCGGTGAGTTCGCCGATGTCCACGGTCGTCGCGTGCCTGCCGAAGGTGATCACGCTCAACGCGTCGGAGCGGAACCGGGTGCCGATCAGATGGTGCAGCGCGAGAGCGGTGCGCTTCATCGGCACCCATCTGCCGTCCTGCACCATCGACCAGGACGTGTCGACGCACAGCGCGACGGCGGCCCTGGAGCGCTGCTCGGTCTCCATGATCTCGACGTCGGAAACGTCCAGCCGCACCTGGCGATTACCCGTCGACGCCGACCGTAGCACGGCATTGCGCACGGTCCGCGACACGTCCCACGGCTCGGTATCACCGAAGCGCCAGGCCCGGGAGCCGCCGGTCGGCTCGCCCGCGGCGCCGGCCGCGGCGGTGTCCCGTTCGCCGCGCCGAGACCGCAAGCGCCCGACGACATCACGCAGCGCCACCTCGCCGAGACGCCGCAAAGCCTTGGGCGTCAACCGGAGCGAGCCGTCCTGCGCTCGTTCGAAGATGCCTTGCCTGCGCAATTCGCGTTCCAGTTCGGCCAGCCGGGCGGCGTCCACGCTCGCGTCCGCGCCGAGGTGGCGCTCCAGCGCGTCCAGATCGATGTCCTCCAGCCGGGCGCCCGCGTAGGTCTGGCCGAGTTGCTCGGCGAGCGCGTCGAGTTCGGCGAGATCTTGCAGGGCCTGCGCGCCCGCGCCGAGGCCGAGCGGATCCTCGCCGCGGAACCGCCGCGCGGAGTTCCAGTCCTCACCGGGACGCAGCGCCCGCAGATGCGCGTCCAGCGCGGCGACCTGCTGGGCGATCGCCGGATCGCCGAACGCCTGGCCGATCAACTCGGACAGCTCCGCGCGCTGTTGCTCGGTCATCGAATTCATCATGCGCTGCGCGGCGGCGGCTCGGGCCGCGAGCGCGTCGATCAATTCCTCGGTGTCGCGCGGGTTCTCGGGGAAGAACTCGCCGTGCTCGGCCATGAACTCGGCGAACCGCTGCTCGGTGTTCTCGCCCCTGGCATGGGCGGCGAGCAGGTCGTTGAGGTCGGACATCATCCGTCCGACCCGCTCGACGTCCTCCGGGGTGGTGTTCCGCAAAGCCTGTTTCATGCCCTGGAAGCGCGATTCCAGCAGCTCGCGGCCGAGCAGGTCACGGATCTTCTGATAGTTCTCGCGGCCGGTCTCCGATCGCCAGGCGTAGTCGGCGAGTTCGGTGACGGCGGCGGCCGTGCTCGACGGCAGGGCGTCCAGCTGCGCTTCGGCGAACCTGGCGTCGTCGGAGGGGTCGGGGAACAGTGCGCCGCGCTCGGCTTCCAGCGCCTCCTCCAGCAGTTCCCGGACCTGCTGCAACGTGCCGTCCAGCCGGTGGCTGCGAGCGATCTCCGCGCGGCGCTGCCACAACCGGCGAGTCAGCTCCTCCAATCCCGGCGTGCCGCGGGTGCCGCGCCGCAGCAGCTCTTGCAGGGCGTTGCGCGGCGAGCTGCCCTCCATCACGTCGCGACCGATCCGGTCCAGTGCCTCGCGCAGGTCCAGCGGGGGCGCCAAGGGATCGGGCCCCTCGTGGTAAGGGCCGTAGGAGTAGCGATCGGGGTTCGTCACGATGCCTCGCCTGCAACAGCGGCGGTCATCGGCCGTACACCGCCAGACCGTCGTCGGAGTCCTTCGCGATCTGCCGGGCCAGGTAGAGCGCCTCCAGCGCGAACTCGACGGCCGAGGCGATCCGCGGCGGCGGATCGGCAGCATCGACGCCGAGCCGTCCGGCCACCTCGTGCAGGACCGGCAGTTCGGGCAATGCCGAGAGGACCTCCGCGCCGGGCACGCGTTCGCCGGTGGTGACCAGATGCCCGTCCCCGACCGCCTCGGCCAGTGGCCGCAGATTCAATCCGCCGAGCAGGGCCCGCGCGGTCTCGGAGAACGAGCGGCGCAGCAGATGGGTGAGATGTTCCTGCTCACGCCCCTCCTCGCCGGACTCGAATTCCAGCTTGCCGCGCAAGACGGCGGGAACGGATTCCAGGTCGACCGGACGCGCCACGGCAGGGCTCTCCCCCGTCACCGCGGACCTGCGCAAAGCCGCCGCGGCCACCGTCTCGGCCGCGGCCACGGCGAAACGAGCGGATACGCCGGACCGCTGGTCGATCGCGGACGACTCGCGCAATTGCCGCACGAACCGGGCGAGCACCTCGATCAGCGGGTCGCCCACTTCGGCAACGAGCTCGGCCTCCTGGCGCACCAGCGCCACCTCGGCCTCCACGCTGAGCGGGTAGTGAGTGCGAATCTCCGCGCCGAAGCGGTCTTTCAGCGGCGTGATGATCCGGCCGCGGTTGGTGTAGTCCTCCGGGTTGGCGGTGGCGACCAGCAGCACGTCCAGCGGAAGGCGCAGGGTGTAGCCGCGGACCTGGATGTCGCGTTCCTCCATCACGTTCAGCAACGCGACCTGGATACGTTCGGCGAGATCTGGCAACTCGTTGACCGCCACGATGCCGCGATGCGCGCGCGGGACGAGTCCGAAATGGATGGTCTCGGGGTCACCGAGACTGCGGCCCTCGGCCACCTTCACCGGGTCGACGTCGCCGATCAGGTCGCCGACGGAAGTGTCCGGCGTGGCGAGCTTCTCGGCGTACCGCTGCGAGCGATGCCGCCACGTGACGGGCAGGTCGTCGCCGAGTTCGGCGGCGAGCCTACGACCGGCGGGGCTGATCGGGTCGAGCGGATGTTCGCCCAGTTCGGCGCCCGCGATCACGGGCGTCCATTCGTCCAGCAGGCCGACCAGGGTACGCAGCAGCCGGGTCTTGCCCTGGCCGCGCTCACCGAGCAGCACGACGTCGTGTCCCGCCAGCAGGGCGCGTTCCAGCTGCGGCACGACCGTCCGGTCGAACCCGACGATGCCGGGCCACGGGTCGCCACCGGAACTCAGCAGCGTCAGGAGGTTCTCGCGGATCTCGGCCTTCACGCCACGCGGCAGGTAGCCGGCCGAACGTAGCTCGCCCGCGGTCGTGGGCAGGTGTTCGGGAACTTTCACGAATTCGACGCTACGTCCATTCCGCCATCGGGTCGACCGAAAGAAATCAATGTACGCTAGATTGCTAGCATGCTAGCTTGGATGGCGCGCCGATCAAGACGACATCCCGGACAACCGAAGCAACCCGAGGAGAGAGCGATATGACGACGAAGGGCATCGAGGGCGTCCACGTGGAGACGCACAACTGGGGCGCGACCGCGAGATTCTTCCTAGCCCTCGGCTATGAGCCGGAATTCACCACCGACCACAACTCCGGGCTGTTCCGCAACGGCGACGGACCCTATGTCTTCATCGCGGAGATCCCGAACAATCAGACGCCCCGCACCCAACTGGTGCTGACCGTCACCGACGCCGACGCGTTCCAGCCGAACAGCGATATCGACGTGGTCGCACCGTTCGAGGCAACCCATTACGGCACAAAGGAAATGACGGTGCGCGATCCCGACGGGCGCACCTGGAGTCTGCAGGCTCAGGGCTGAAAACGCCCCAGACACCGTGGGCCGGTGCGCCGCGCCGCAAATTCGGTCCGCGCTCCGGCACGCCGTCCGTTTGCAAGTAAGCGGCAAGACGGTCCGTAAACGAACTCGCCAAGTCGGCCGGACTTGCTGAACCGTGCTGTCTCCGAACGGATTACGGCCCGTTCATGTCATCGCGTGGTGAGTTGCGGTTCGTTGGACGCGTGCGGCGCGGTCGCGGCGGGGTCCTCCGGTTCGTGCACGACCGGAGACGGGTGCACGGCACCGACCGGCGTGACCTGCTCCATCCGCGGCGCGTGGTCGTTGCCATCGGGTGCGTAGTGCTGGGCCATGCCCGGCTCCAGCGCACGACCATTCGACTCCGAACGCGTCGCGGCAGCCTCCGAGAGCGCGACGTGCCCGGTGGGCTCCACCGTGCCAACGGCGTTCGACTCGGGGGGCACCTCAGGGGCCGCCGAGAGCATATGTTCGGTGACCGCCTCGGCCGCGCTGTGTGCCGTCGACTCGGGATGCGCCTCGGCGGTCTCGCCGCGCGCACCATGCTCGTTGGCCGCCTCCGCGAATCCGGGGGCACTCGGCTCGGGCACGGCCACGGAAGGCTCCACCGGCTGCTCGCCCGGCTCCGCCTGCCTGCCGGTGCGAATCCGGTCGAGCGTCTGTCGCACCGCCGCCGCCAGACGTGCGTCCAGGACAGCTTCGTCCGGACTGGCTGCGGCAGCCGCTTCCGGACCGCCCGCGGACGGCCGTTCGATCGCGGGCAGCGGCGTCGTTGCCAGCCACAGCTCGGTGAGTTCGGGCGCCGCAGCGGCGGGCGCGGCGATCGGGGCTTCGGCGGCGGGCTGCTTCTGCCCCGCCTCAGCGGCCTGTCCGTGCTGCGGAGCCGCGGGGGCCGCGCCCTCCCGGCCGGGTGCGGGCGGCTCGCTCGCGGCGGATTCGCTCGCACGGCGAGCCGTCGGCTCCATGAGGATGCTCGGCAGGATCTGGTTCCCGGCGCCGCCGACCTGGGTGAGCGCCGCCAGTCGTTCCTGGAGATCTTCGTGGTCGGGGACGGCGGCGGTCGCCTGCTCGATCGCGCGCCCGTATCGCTCGGCGACGAGCCGGTGGGTGACGAGCGCGACGCCGATCATGATGGGCGCGATCGCGTGGATACCGATCCCGGCCACCTCGCCCGTCCTGATGTAGGGAAACGTGTTCAACGCGATACTCGCCGTCAGCAGGACGCCCTCGACGGTGTAGACCTGCCACAGCCGATCGATCACGCCCCACTCGGCGGTGTCCCCGGTGGACAGCATCAGCGCGACGAGTACCGCGCTGATCAGCGCTTCCAGACCGTAGGACAGCCAGAACATCGGATTGGTCGCACCGCCGGACGGCGCGATGTTCTGCTGCACCGTCACCGCGGAGAACAGCATCGAGAACGCGACGACTCCGGCCAGCAATCCCAGCACCCTCGGCTTGCGCTGATGCAGGCGGGCGACTTTCGCGTGCGGGCTGCTGCTGTGCCGCTGCTCACCGATCGCCTGGGCGGCCCGCAGCAAGTCGGCGGCTTCCCGTTCGGCCAGCTCGGCGGCCGTGCGCCGCACCCGCTCCGCGGCGTCGGCGGCCGCCTGGATGCGCGCCCGTTTCTCGTGGCGTTCATAGTCACGCACGAGCTCGGCCAACTCGCGGGAGGCGGCGAGCTCACGCTCCGATAATGCTTCGAGCAGCGCCGGATCGTCCTGGTGGGCCAATCGCTCATGCGCGATCTGCACCCGATCCGGCAGCGCGCCTGCCACCAGATCATCCATCGGCGACGCCCCGGCGGGCGCGTTGGTCGTGAAACGACGGAACATCAGCAAAGAACCTTTCCGACGGTCGAGTGTTCCAGACGCAGCGCGCCATAGCTGCCTCGGCCGTCGAACCGGACGACCGACCCGGCCGAGAACGAAAAGATAACTCGTCATCGAAATCCGTTCGACCCGACGAGCAATCGGAGCCGCTCAGTGGCAGCGGAACGAATCCCGCAGGACAGATCGCAGGTCCCATCCGGATCGCTCCCGTCCCCGGGCTCAGTAGCCCTTCGGCGAACGATTCGGATCCGCTTGCTGAACCTTCGCTTGCAGGTCGTGGCCGTCGCGGGAGACACCGTACCGCTCCATGACGTAGTTCATGCTGGCGGCGACATTGGCCACCGGATCGTGAATGTTGCTGGAGGTTCCAGCGGCATGGTAGCCAAGGAAGGTGCTGGGGATCGTCTGGGTAAGTCCCCTGGACGCATGTCCGGCGGCCGCGTTGCTGTCCCAATTGTTCACGGCGTTGGGATTTCCGCCGGATTCTCGTTCGATCAGAACCCGGTAGCCGCGCTTCCAGTACTCACGGGCCACCGGATCGGTGATGCCGAGCGCGTCGAGCGCGCCGTCGATCGCGGCGTCGACCGAGACGTTGCCCTGGTAGCGGGCGTAATCAGCGCTCGTCGCGGCAGGCACGAAGCCGGGGCCGGGTGAATAACTGCGCTGCATGTAGTTGCTCGGCACGTAGTTGCCTGCCGCCGAGGCGGGGGTGTACGTGGGCGCGGAGCCGTCGATGTTCTTCGCGTGCGCTTGGACGCGGTCGGTGGCCTTCGCGAGCTCGTCGTGTACGTCGTCGATCGTCTTCAGCACGGCGTTCGCCAGCCTGATCTCGATGTCCGTAGCGATGTACTGCTTGCCCGGGCTCGCCCCGGGAGCCGCGTCCAGTGTCGCCTGCAGATCTTTGACATGCTGCCTGATAGCGACGAAGGTGCCGCTGGAGATGTCGTAGGTGCCGTAGGCGGACAGATCGACGTTGTCGTCTTGCTTGCGGATGTCGTTCTTGATGTCGTCGAACTCCTGCGTCCGGTTGGCGTAACCCTCGGCCAAGACCGACTTCTTCTCGTCACCGGTGACGAGCTTCTCGTCGCGCAGCAACTTGACCACATCCGGCGCCTGCGAAGGCGAACCCGTCGCCAGCAGATCCGCCGACGTCTGGATCGTCTGGCGGCCCACTTCGATGACCGCCTTCAGGCCCGGGCTCGCGTCCGCGGGCGGGTCCAGCTTCACCACCCAGCGGTCGGTGCTCATCGAGACGCCCCAGCCCCGGTCGGCCGCGGCCTTGCGAATACCAGCATCATCACCTCACGCCTGACAACGCTCACCAGGCCGTGCGTGGCCTACCAGTCCGACGCCGTCGAGTATCCCGCAACGCCCCATGCCCCTTTCCCGGCTGTGGGAGTAGCGGCTTCGAGCAGCCGATCGCCACGGGCGCGCGCCGGCGCGGCACGCGAAGACGTCAGATCGTCGCGGGGCGGCGGGCGCCGCGGCGCCGTGGACGCAGTTGGTAGAGGCGATACCAGGCCAGCGCGAGGAAGATGGCTCCCAGACCGGCGACCACTCCCATATCGAGCACCCAGGTGCCGATGGTGTGTTTCCACAGCGGGTCGGGCCCCCCCTCATGCGGGGAGAGGGTGTCGAGGTCGAGAGTGGCGGCTCCCGCAGCGAACCCCCACCGAGCCGGCGCGATGTATGCCAGCTGTTCCAGGACGGGAGTGCCGGGCAGCCGCACCAGACCGCCGGTGAGCACCAGTTGCGCCATGGACAGCACGATCAGCAACGGCAGCGTCTTCTCCGAGGTGTTCACCGATACCGACACCAGCAAGCCGAGTGCCAGCGACGAGATGCCGAGCAACGCCATCATCAGCATCAATTCCAGCTCGACCGAGGTGAACAGCCCCGTGGGCGGCATACTGACCCCGATGGTGCCGATCAGGACGAGCACTACCGCCTGCAGCGTGGTGATCACGCCGAGGACCAGCAGTTTCGACATCAAATAGACGCCGGCCGACAATCCTGCCGCGCGTTCTCTGCGATAGATCGTCTGTTCCTTGACGATCTCCCGGATCGAGTTGCCGGTGCCGACGAAGCATGCCGCGAACGCCAGGATCATGAGCTTGGTCGCGGCATCGACGTTCGTTCCCGGCGCACCGGTGAATCCCTGACCGGCCGGCACGGCGGCGATCAACCCACCGAGCAGCAGGGGCATGACACCGAGCAGCGCCAGATAACTGCGGTCCGAGGCGATCACCGCGAGGTAACGCCTGCACAACGTGCTGAGCTGGCTGAACTTGGACTGCGACGGTGGCGGCGGCGTCGGTGTGTGCACTTCCGCGGGGACGACATCGTCGGTCGGGCCGACCGACACGTAGCGGTCGTAGCGTGGCGACTCCCGGAACTCACCGGCCCAGTCCCGCTCTTCCTCGCGGTCGAAAGCCTGGAACACCTCGGCCCAGCTCCCCGCGCCGAACTGCAGCAACCCTTCCGCGGGCGGACCGTAGTAGGCCAGCCGGCCGCCGGGCACCAGGACCAGCAGGCGGTCGCAGGCATCGAGGTTCGCGACGCTGTGGGTGACGACGATGACCGTACGCCCGTCGTGCGCCAGTCCCGACAGCATTTCCATGACCGTCTTGTCCAGGCCGGGATCCAAACCGGATGTCGGTTCGTCGAGGAACAGCAAGGAGGGTTTGGTCAGCAGTTCCAGTGCGACGCTCACGCGTTTGCGCTGCCCACCCGAGAGCCGATCGATGCGGGTGTCGGCGTGCCGCGCCAAGCCGAGCTCGTCGAGGACCTCGTCGACCCGCTGCTCGCGCTCCTCGCGGCCCGTGTCACCGGGGAAACGCAGCTCGGCCGCGTAGAGCAGCGCCCGGCGCGTCGGAAGCTGGTTGTGCAGGATGTCTTCCTGCGGTACCAATCCGATGCGGTGGCGGAGTTCGTCGTAGTTGGTGTACAGATCGCGGCCGTCGTAGAGCACCGTCCCCTCGGTCGCGGGCCGCAACCCGGTGATCGCGCCGAGCAGTGTCGATTTGCCCGCCCCGCTCGGCCCGATCACCCCCACGAGCGATCGTCCCGGGATGGGGAACCTCACGCTGTCCATCAACACCTTGCCCTCGGGTGTCCGGACGGTGATGTTCTGCACGCAGACCGATACGTCACCGGTGTCGACGAACTCGCGCAGTTCGTCGCCGACCAACCGGAAGGTGGTATGGCCCATTCCGATCAAGTCGGATTCGGACAGATCGGCGGCGGCGACGCGGGCTCCGTTGACGTAGGTGCCGTTGTGGCTGTCGAGGTCGACGATCCGGTATCTGCCCGCACCGATCGTCCGCAACTCGGCGTGATGGCGGGAGACCATGAGATCGTGCGCGACGATGTCGTTGTCCGCGGCGCGCCCGATTCGGAGAGTGGGCGACGTTATCCGGACCACCGCGCTGGGGTGGTCCGCCGGAGGCGCCGACCGCGACACCCGCCGGGGCAGGCCCGGATCGAACTTCGTGACCGTTGCTTCGTCGTCGAGAGCGTAGCCGGGGTTCGGCACGATCATCGTGTCGCCGCCGGCATCGCCATCGGGTTCCTGCTCGGGTGGGGTTTCCACCGAGCAAGCCAATTTCTCGCCGTCCACCGCGTGTCCGAGCTGGAACGTCTCGTCGTGATCGATCACCATCCGATCGACGCGGTGACCGTCGAAGAACGTGCCGTTGAGACTGTGCGCGTCCTCGATTTTCCAACCGTCCGCACCACGCTCCAGAACGGCGTGCAACGACGAAACGCGGGGATCGGAGACGACGATATCGGCCGCCGGATCGCGACCGACGTTATAGGCACCACCAGCGCGGAGCCGATAGACGCGTTCCCGTGTCTGGACCACGAGAACCGGCGCCTCGGGCAATTCGGTGGAGGATGATCCGTCCGCCATAAAGGGAGTATACGACCGCGCCACACGGTAGCCGCAATAGTCGCGACCGCCCGATCTCGCCACGAGTCTCACCGCCGCGATCTCGCTCCACCACACGAACCCCGGCTGAGCAGTACAAATAGGCATGTAAGACAGTAGGGCAGCCTCGTCCGCAGCCACCTGCTCACGCCGGATTCGAGAAACAGCAGTCGAATCCAGGGAATCACAACCGATCGTGCCGTTACAGCTCGGATCGATAGGCGAGCCCCGTCTCGTCGCGATATTCCCGCATTCGGCGCCGGGGTCAGCGAATCCGGTCGGGGCAGTCCAAATCATTCAATGTTCAAATCATCCTCGATTGCCCCAGGAGTTATTCCGAAAACGTCCGATCGTCGCAGCCCGATTGCGTTTTCTTGCAACGAAACCGGCTTGCCACCCGGCCTTCCTTACCGGTACAGCGTCGGCCGACCCCGTACCGGTTCCACTCCCGATGTGCACACGACTTCGCCTGTGCCGCAATGCCGAAAGGCTGGGCCGGCCGCCGCGACCGATGATTTTCGGTCGGGGGGCCCGTCCTGACACACATGACCGATCTGACAGGAGACAGCCGCATGCAGATCCGCGCACGCCTGTGCATGAGTGCCGACGGTTATGTGACCACTCCGAACGGCTGGCCGCCCCAGGTGCTGGATCCGCTCCACGGGCCTGGCAGCCATGGCATCGCGGAATTCCTCGAGCCTGTCGAGGCGGCGCTGATGGGCCGGACGACGTTCGAACCGGCGCTCACGAACGACCGGTGGCCGTGGCCGGGCTTGCAGGTGTTCGTGCTCGGCTCGCGTCGTCCGAAGGGCACGCCCGACGATGTCATCGTCGAAAGCGATCCGGTTCGACTGCTCGAGCGCTTGCGCGCCGCCAATCGCGGTGGCGATGTCCATCTCATCGGCGGTCCCCGCACGATCGACACCTTTCGTGCGCTCGGCGCGCTCGACAAGCTGGAGCTGGTGGTCCTGCCGTTCCTGGTCGGCGGCGGAATGCGCCTCACTGATGCCTCGAGCGTCGGTACGGGCTTGGAATTCGAAACCTCGCGCGCGCTGCCGGGCGGGTCGGTCGAGATCGTCTACCGGGTACGGCCCGACGGAGCCGTCCCCGCGGCGCAGGAGCCGGACTGGGCGCCTGACTCGCAACGTCGACGCAGGAACTGACCCGAGCACGAGTCCGCCGATGACCGCCGCGCATCACCCGAGCACAGCCGGCGGTACACACTCCATGCCGCCCGCTTGGACAAACAGGCAAGCCTGGGTCTGAAGTGCCTGCGCCACAGCATATTCGCGACTTCACAAGGTGCGCGAAGCGGCTCTCTCGAGCAGCGCGCAGTCGTGCTCGCGTCCTGAGCAGTTCAGCTGATCAACGGCGGGGAACAAACGGGCGCTATTGCGTGTTGTCGCTGATGCCGCTACCGTGAGGCGGTCTCCATCTTGTGGATGTAGGTGTCGACTCCCTCCCACAAGAATCCACAGTCGCCACGGCGGTCTCGTATGCCGTGCGCTCGGCAGCACGTCCGGAGCAGACAGCGCCCGGCCACCTAACGGCGCATGCAACGAGCGTCATTCCCGTAGGCGGCATTCATCGGCAACCCGCCACATTCATTCCCCCGAGGAGAAAAACCATGCAAGACAACACTATCCACAGTGAAGACAGCCCCACCGGGGAGAACCGGACTAAATCGGTCACCGGCATCCTCGACATCACGCACAACCACGCCTCGCTGCACGTCGACGGTTATCTGCCCGGACCGCGGGACGCTCATGTGCCCGCGCGTTTGATCCGCGAGCACGGCCTGCGCCGCGGCGATACCGTCACCGGCACGGTCGGACCGAAACGTGAAGGCGCCAAACTCGCACCGCTCGTCGGAGTGGACAGCATCAACGGCTTGCCACCCGGCAATACCAGAGCGCGACCGCACTTCGCCGACTTGATCCCCATCTATCCCCAGGACCGGCTACGGCTGGAGACCGAGCCGCATGAATTGACCACACGCGTCACCGATCTGGTCATGCCGATAGGCAAGGGCCAGCGCGCGCTGGTCGTCGCACCGCCCAAGGCGGGCAAAACCTCTGTGCTGCAAGCCATCGCGCACGGCATCGCCAAGAATCATCCCGAATGCCAGCTGATGCTGGTATTGGTCGGGGAACGCCCGGAAGAGGTGACCGACCTGTCCCGCGCGGTACCGGCCGAGGTCGCCGCCGCGACCTTCGACCAACCGGCCCAGGACCACATCGCACTCGCCGAACTGGCCATCGAACACGCGAAACGCCTCGTCGAAATGGGTCACGACGTCGTCGTGCTGCTGGACTCGCTGACCCGGCTTGCCCGCGCCTACAACCTGGCGGCCGCCGGGTCCGGCCGCATCCTCTCCGGCGGCGTCGACGCCGGGGCACTCGCGCCACCGAAGAAATTCCTCGGCGCCGCACGAAATATCGAGCACGGCGGCTCACTCACCATCATCGCCACTGCCCTGGTCGAGACCGGCTCGCTCGCCGACACCGTGATCTTCGAAGAATACAAGGGGACCGGAAACGCCGAACTGAAGCTCGATCGGCACCTCGCCGACCGCCGTCTGTTCCCCGCGATCGACATCGACCGCTCCAGCACCCGCAAAGAGGAACTGCTGCTGTCCGCCGACGAGCTCACGGCCACGGGGTCCCTGCGCAAGACCCTCTCGGGCCGCGACCCGCAGCAAGCGCTCGAACTGCTACTGACCGGCCTCCGCCAAACCGGAACCAACCCGGAATTCCTGACCCAGATTCGCAACGCGGGCTGACAAGGGTCTACTGCGCCTGGAGACCGGCGTCTACCCCACTCGCCGCACCGAGCGAGTCGACACAGTCCTCGCGGCTCCGCGGATTGTGGATCATTCCTGGGGTGTGCGATCGAGCATCGTGAGGTAGGCATCGAGCTGGGCCGCGCCGGCGAGCAGGTTGCGGCTGCGCGCGGTCAGCCGGTCCTGCCAGGAGTCGAGGAAAACCCGCAGCGCGTCCGCCCCGCCTGCCTCGCGCAGTGACTCGATGAACTGCGCGACCTGGGACAGCAGGTAGCCGCCTCGGCGCAATTGTCGCGCGATCTCGGCGTCGCGTATGCAGTCCGGTCCGTATTGGCGATAGCCCGTTGCCCGATCGCGTTCGGGGCGCAGGATGCCCTGGGTCTCCCAGGTGCGCAGGGTCGCCGGGTGCACGCGGATTCGGCGCGCGAGTTCGCCCACGGTCAACGGTCGACCGTGGACCGGAGTCGGCATCGCGGTGGACAGACCGCCCAAGGCCTTGGCGACCTCGGTGCGTGTGTCGCGTTCGGTGAGCAGCGCGACGTGGGAGGCGTCGATGAGCCGGTAGGCGGACTCGGTATCGCCGCGGTTGGCCGCGCGCATGATCTCCATTGCCTGCTGGTGCCCGTGGCCACCGCGCAACGCCAGGAAAGCGCGTAGCGCCTGCTTGTGCAGGAGCGTGTAGCGCCGGTAACCGGTCTCGCTGCGCTCGGTCGGCGGGAGGATGCCCGCGTCGTCGTAGTTGCGGATCGCCTGTGCGGACAACCCGTGTTCCCGGGCGAGGTCGATGGGCCGCAGGTTGCACCTCCGATCGAGTCTTTGCTCTCTGGCTTCCAGGTAAAAGCGGTAGAAGTCCCTGCGCGCCGCGCTTCCCCCATGGGCTCAGCGGCCCGCGGCGATGAGCTGGTGATCCGCTTCGAGCAGCATCCACCCGCTCAGCTGTACCGAGAGATCGCTGCTCAGGTTCGCCGACGAAGCGGCGGACGAGTGGGTGAACTGGGGAAAGGTTTCCGGATGCGCCGGCACCGTGACCGGGCGGGTCCAGTCCACACCGAACAGTGGTAGCCCGTCCACCTCGGCGCGGTGTTTCCAGGCCGCCTGCGCGGAAGCGTGCACGATATTCGCCGCGGTGGTGTCGCCCAAGGACAGTGCGGCCTCCGCGAGATATCTGGCGAGGATGCCCATGAACAGCCCGGAGTCGTCGCCGGAGGCCGCGACGATCACCCCGGCGTCGGTGAGCCTGTCCCCCGCCGCGGCGACGAGATCTGCCACGCGCCTGCGATGGTGTGATTCACCTGTGCGAAGCGCCAGCTCGGTTTCCAACCCGATGGTCACCCCCTGGCAGTAGGTGTGGACGGTCCGCTCTACTCGTCCGCCTGGCTCATGGACACCGTCGAGAACCAGGCCGCTGGCGGTGTCGCGCAATCGGGTGTGCAGGAAATCGGCGAGTTGTCCGGCGCGCGAAAGTTCGCCCAAACGCGCCATAGCGATGCCGGTCGGACCGATCGCGGGGGTGTTGTAATACTCGTCGCCGGACCGCCAGGGCACCGCACCGACATCCGGATTCCATCCCTCGATCAAACCGGCTCGCAGCTCGCCGACGGCGTCGCCGAAGCGGACGCCGAGCAGCCGGTCGGCGCGTTCGAGTGCCAATACCAACCAGGACATATCGTCGTAGTACCGGTTGGTCCAGCCGGTGAGGTTGCGGGTACGGATACCGCGCGCGATGGCGACGACCCGGTCTATGCGTTCGGGCGTGCGGGCGCGATACGCGGCGTCCACCGCACAGTCGAGAAGGTGGGCTTGCCACCAATAGCACCATCGCGCGAACGACTGGTCCAATAAGGACCCTGGCCAGACGAGCGTGCCCAGCCGCATCTGCGGCTGACCCCAGAGCGTGCGCACGTGCCGCTGCACGATGGCCTGTTCCGCCAGGTCCGCCCGCCTCCCCGGCTCCTCGGGGCCCGGGGAAACTTTCCGCGTGATCGTCACCGCCTGCGCGGGCTGGGCCAATGCGGTGAGTGCGATCGCTGCTCCGGCCGCCAGCAACACACCGCGCCGACTGATTTCCTTCTTCCGGCGATCCATCCGCTCGGACTCCCTTTACTGAACAACGATCACCGGAGCCGGAAACCGGGCAGCTCGATCCTATCGCGCAACGACCATTACGGCGCGGCGGCGACGGGCTCCCCAGGTGCGGGCGGCAACGCTCAGCGCGGCTCCTGCCGGTCCGAGATCGGGAACGCTGCCCACACCGCCGCACGGATGCCCGAACATCATCGACCTGACCTTCGAACGCGCTCCAATGGGCAGCCGCATAGGGAGCCTCCCACCGGGCACCTGGGACTCGATCCAGGCCGGGATCAAGCCCTGACACCAGTCTTAAGTAGCCGCATACTGCGCTGGCTGGTTCGGTCAGCGCGGTATGCCCGAGATCGACGGTGCTGAGGGAATCTCAGGGATTCATTCGGCGACCCGCGGCGGTTGGCCTCCGCTCTTTCACGCGGCGTGCAGAGCCGCAGCCACCTTGCGGGTCATCTCGTCGACGACGGGGCCGGGCTGACCGTTGCGGCTCGTTGCCGCAGCGGCTTCGAGGGCGACCAGCACGGTGGTGCGGAAGTTGTCGGCCTCGGCGGGATCCTGCTGGTCGAGCAGAGCCACCGCGGCGGCCAGGGCCGGCAGCACCTGGTCGGCGAGCTCGGCGACGGTCCTGCCGGTCAGATGGATGTCCTTGGACTTCGCGTTCAGCACGTGCCCGACCCGGCCGGTCGCCGACGTCAACGCGATGGAGCCGGCGGTGGCGGCCTTGTGGGGCTCAACGGAGGCGGCGGCGAGCAGGGAGACCGCACCGTAGGCGGCAGAGCGGACGGTGGCCTTGTCCTGGTCGGTCAGGGTGAGGGTGGCGGACATTTTGCGCTCCTTCGAAATCCGTTGTGGCAGTGGCCCGAACCGGTGTCGGTCCGGGCCTGTTTTGTTCGATGGGCATACTTTGTCCGGAGCGGCTGACAGCGCACTGATGCCGACCTGACGCGGTGACTGACACAACGTCCGACCGTTACCCCACGATGATGGTCACCGCTGACGGGTGCTGATGGTTGGGTCGACGCGGTATGCAGGCACTACGGCTCGTTCGGCCTACCGAAACCACCTCCGACGTGCCGACTTGCGGGGCTCCATCTGGACGACGATCCCGCCGAAACGTGCCTCCTGCATGGTCGCGGGGTGTCCGTCGATAAAACATGCACCGGTTCGAGTGGTCTCGACGCATTCCTCCTTCTGGGAGCCGGAGCCGTCCGGGTGCTCGAGCGTATCCGCGTAGTAGCAGATCATCCCGCCACTCATACTGGTGTTGAAACCCCTGACCCGGCGCCCGGCGTGGTCGGTGGTGCGGCTCAGGCAGTGATCGCAGACCGCGCGGGGGTAGCGTTCCTCATAGATCGTCGGCCGGTCGCAGTGCGGGCAGGGTTGCGTGTATCGACGCCCAGCGGCCGGACTTTGCATCAGAAAATCATTGCGGGCGAAGATGCTGCGTGCCGAGTCTCCTCGGACGCCCCTGCGCCGCAGTCCGATTAGAAGGAACTCGGCGTAGTCGGCTACCTCGGGAGCGATCGCTCCGCTCCGGGGTATCTCGCCTATGCGTGTGAGGCCGCCGTCGTAGGCCTCGAGCGCCAGGCGGTGCGCCACCGACAGTTCGCTGTCGGGGATGTGTCTGTTGGCATGTTCGGCTTGGGACAAGTGTTCGGCGATTACCGATTCGATGGTGTCTCCGCTCGCGGACAGTAGCCCGCTGCCGTAACTGGTCGTGGTCACCAGGACGTAGCCGTCCATCTCGCCGCGGTCGGTTCCGATTGTCTGTAAGAACGCGAAACCTTGCCCGTAGCGAGCATTCTCCAGCCCCTGGTGGGGGTATGGGACAAGAGTGTCGGGATCCCGCACCAGATCGCGCGCGATTCGCAGCGCTTCATCGTAGGTCGGCGGAGAGCTCTGGTCTGGCCGCTTCATGACCGAAAGCCTATCGCGCTGAACTTCTCTGACCTGAAAGCGAATTCGGCAGTACAGGATGCTCAGAACCGCGGTCGAGGCGAGTGCCCGATCACTCCGCGACAGTCCCATAAGACGCACGACAGAGTCTGGAGTTCCGAAGCTTATCCTTCGGTCGCCCTGGACGTTTGGGTCCCGGTGGAATCAGTGGCTGCGATCGCGAGAGCGGCCAGGTCGAGGTGGATGTCGTCCAGCGGGACGGTGGAGCATTCGGCACGAGCGATGATCATGGCCCCCTCGACCGCTGACAGCATGAGTGCCGCGAGCCGTTCGGCGCGCGCCGCCGGAATGCCGTACTGCACCAGCGCCTGGGTCAAGGCGGTGCGCCATTGCCGATAGGCGTCACGGCAGGCGAGGGTGAGGGCGGTGGAGCGCGGAGCGGAATCGAGGGTGACCGTGCTGACCGGGCACCCGCCCAGATAGCCCGATTCGACGAGTCCTCGGCTCAAGTGCAGGGCGAATTGCTCGCAGAAGGAGCGCACGTCCGGCGCGTGGGCGGCGGTTTCCCGAATCAACCGGGTGAACTCGTCCGCGGATTCCTCGATCGCCGCGACCGCCAGCTCCTGCTTCCCGCCCGGGAACAGGTAGTACAGCGAGCCCCGGGGGGCGCCGCTGGCAGCGACGATCTCACTGAGCCCGGTGGCCTGATAGCCCTGGCGTTGCAGTAACTCGCGGGCGGCCGCTACCAGGCGCGGCCGGGAATCGGATGGGGGACGAGGCATATCTCCAGAATACTATGCCGACCGGTCAAGCTACGATCATACTATGATGACCGGTCAAGTTACTTTCGAGAAAGGTAGATAGGGATGAAGGTGCTGCTTACGGGTGCGACCGGGTTTTTGGGGCAACGTGTGGTGCATCGGCTGGTGGCCGACGGACACGACGTATCGACGTTGGTCCGGGGCACGGGCAGGCGCATTCCGCAGGTAACCGTCGTGCCGGGCAGCCTCGAGGACGTGGCGGCCTGGGAAGATCGGCTGGCCGGTATCGACGTCGTCGTTCATGCGGCGGGGCTGGTGTCGACGTGGGCTCCGCAGCGGGCCCTCGACGAGGCGATCGTGGAGGGCACGCGCGATGTGCTGGCCGCGGCCGTGCGGCACGGTGTACGCCGATTCGTCTATATCAGCAGTGAATCGGTGCTGCAGGACGGTCGGCCGCTGCTCGACATCACCGAATCCCAGCCCACCCCGGCCGTGCCCAGCTCACGCTACGGCCAAGCGAAACTCGCCGCCGAACACCTGATCCGCGCGCACGCGGATGTGATCGAGACGATCGTGCTGCGGCCCACCTTCATCTGGGGTCCGGGTTCGGGGCAGCTGGCCGACCTGGCCACTCGCGCCCGCGCCGGCAAGCTGCCGCTGATCGATCACGGTATGGCAAGTTTCGAACATGTCCACGTCGACAACGTCGCCGCCGCTGTCGCCGCCGCGCTGAGCGAGGGCACGCCCGGCGGCACGTACCTCATCACCAACGCCGAGCCGATGCCGGTCCGCGAGTTCCTGACCGGCGTGCTCGCTGCCCAGGGCGCGTCGATGCCGACTCGGTCGGTCCCGTCCGGGCCGCTATTCGCCCTCGCCCGTGCCGCCGAATGGCTCTGGTCCACCCTGCCGCTGCCCGGGCGTCCGCCACTGACCCGATTCGAGATCGAATTCCTCGCCCTGCCAAGGCGATACGACATCACCCTGGCCCGCCACGAGCTGAAGTACGAGCCCGCCGTCGGCTTCGCCGAGGGCATCGCAGGTCTCGACGAAACCCGCCGGGCCATCTAGCCGCGGCGCGGATCGGGCGGAGCCGCCTCATCACCGATCGAGGTTCCGCTTTCACGTGTCTGGCTCTAGTCGACTCGAGAGCGCGCTCATGCCGATGAGCGGGTGTCAAGAAGCGAACTTGGCGACGGCTTGCGCGGTGACCGGCGTGAAGAGGTTGATCAGGTTGCCGTCGGGATCGCGGAACAGCAACGACCGGTTCCCCCACGGCATCGTCGTTGGCTCGTTGACGAAATCCTCGACCGCATCCCGCAACCGTCGGTAATCGGCATCGACATCGGGGACCAGGAATTCGATGATCGCGGTGTGGTTGTCGGCTGGGCGCGCGCTGCCTGCCGCGAACAGCGCCACGGTGCGGGTGCTTCCGATCGCGAGTGCGCCGGCAGGCGTGACGATTTCAGCGAAATCCGGTGTAGCCCAAGTTGCTTCGACACCGGTCACGTGCTGATAGAAGCTGACCAACCGCTGGATGTCATCGGTGATCAGGCGGATCGAGACTAGCTTCATTGTGTGCTCCTGCTGTCGGATGAGGCGGAAGTTCCGCCGCCGCACGCCACCGTAGAGTCGATACCGGACAGTTTCCGCCCGGTATAGATGCGAGAATTTCCCGATGACGCGCCCCACCGCCCGCGTGCTGGCCCTGCTCGAGTTGTTGCAGGCCGGCGGTACCCATACCGTCGGTGAACTGGCCGGACGGCTGGGCGTCGATGAACGCACCGTCAGGCGATACGTCACCCATCTCACCGACCTGGATATCCCCGTCCGATCGGTTCGGGGCCGCTACGGGGGCTACCAGCTCGCCCACGGGTACCGAATGCCGCCGCTGATGCTGACTGACGACGAAGCGGTGGCGGTGTTACTCGGACTCCTCACCAACCGCGGCGCCGACCGATCGACAGCTTCCGCCCGCGCAGCCGACAGCGCGACGGCCAAACTCCGCCGCGTCCTGCCCGCCCGCCTGACGGCCCGGCTGGACGCATTGATCAACACCGTCGAGTTCACCGCCGACGCTCGCCCGGAAGTCGCTGTCGAGACCGCCGTCCTGCTCCGCCTCGCCGAGGCCACCCGCGAGCACCGACCGGTCGCGATCGACTACACCGACCGAAACGGGCGGCCCAGCGAGCGGACCGTGCACCCCTACGGGCTCGTCGACCACTCCGGCCGGTGGTACCTGACAGGGCAGGACAGCAACAGCGACGAACTACGCCAGTTCCGGCTGGACCGGATCACCGCGGTGACCACACTGCCCGGAACGTTCACTCCGCCCACCGGATTCGAGCCGGCAGCTCACCTGCTGTCCGCACTTGCCACGGCGCCCTACCGGCACGAGGTATCGATCCGAGTGCAGGGCACGCTCAGCCAGGTCCGCCCGCTGCTCCCCGCGACGATCGCGACCATGCACGAGATCGACTCACCGCCGGCCGACACTTGCCCGTGGGTCCGGGTCCGAATCCGGGCCGAACAACTCGACTGGATTCCCCCAGTCCTCGCCGGCCTGAATCGCCCGTTCGTCATCGAACACCCCGACACCCTCAAAGACGCCGTACGCGCCCTGGCCTACCGACTCACCGCGGCCGCCGACGGCCGATACCAAACCCACAGGTAGCCCCACCGGGCACTTAGACCCGATCCGGGCCGGATCAAGCCCTACCCCCAAGTCTTAAGTAGCCGCATAGCGCGCTGATCGAAACCGGCTAGCGGGCAGTGCTGGCGGAACGACGGAGCCCGACCAGTCTTCGCAGCGCCAGCGCGAGGGCGCGATACACCCTGCGACGGGCGGCCCTCATCCACATCGGCGGATGAGGGCCGTCCAGTCAGTGCGGTGGCTGGTTCACCCCGCGGCTCACTGGGAAGGCGCCAGTACCGGGCTGTTGTGATAGGCGGCGATCAGCCACTGATGGTTGCGCTTCTGGAGGACCCACGTCGCGTTCACCTTGCGCTCGTCGGTGGGAACTTCGGTCTCGCCGGCGAACAGGATGGCGGATTCGCTGATGACGATCGCGGCATCCTCGCCGATGAAGCGGACGCTGAGCTGTTTGTTGTAGGTTGAGCTGCCCGCGAGCGGCCCCGCGAAGGCCAGTGCCATGTTCTGGCGGATCACCTCACGGCCGTCGCGGAGCGAGCCCGTCATGATGGCGGTCGCGTCCGCGGAGTAGTTGGCGACCATGGCGTCGGCGTCGCCCGCCTCCCACGCCTTGTAGGAATCAGCCAGCACGGCCTGGATCGCGGCCTCGTCTGCGGCGCGATGGTTCGACATCGGAGTCTCCCTTGGTGGTCGGATCGCCTGCAGTGTTCCGGCGACCTCGGGAATACACGCCGGCGGCGGCATCCGAACTCATCGCGCCGCTGGAAGGAAACTTTCCGGTCTAGGCGTCGAGTCGGGCCGCCAGGCCGAAAGCCGCGAAGATCTCGGGATCCTGGAACACCGAATTCCGGCTGATGCCCTCGGGGGTGACTGTGAAGATCTGCAGCGTGTGCAGTTCGTACCGGCCACCGACGCGCTGATAGGCCGCGAATCCGGGTTGGCCGCCGTTGGCGGCGACCTGCTGGAGAACCCAGTCCTTCCCGGCCGCCTCGAAGACCCATTCCATGAACCGGCCGTAGTTGCCGCGGCCGGAGAACCAGTTGAGCATCGGCGGCATCTCCATGATGACGTCCTCGGTGAGCAGACGCTTGAGGCCCTCGATGTCGGCGTGCGCGAACGCCGTCATGTAGCGCTCGACCCAGGCGCGCTGCTCGGTCGTGGACGGTTCGCGGACCGGTTCCAACCCGACCCCGATCTCTTTCAGGCGGGTGCGCGCCCGCTGCAGGGAGCTGTTCAC
Source organism: Nocardia sp. NPDC051900 (assembly GCF_044452545.1). NCBI lineage: Bacteria > Bacillati > Actinomycetota > Actinomycetes > Mycobacteriales > Nocardiaceae > Nocardia > Nocardia sp. NPDC051900. Next base: position 85,578 of record NZ_JBITBU010000007.1, read on the forward strand.
CGATACGACGGTGGTGCCGAGAATTTCCGCCGTCTCGGTCGCGGAGAAGCTGAGCACCTCACGCAGGATCAGCGCACCGCGCTGACGCGCCGACAGGTGCTGCAGGGCGGAAGCGAATGCCAAGCGCAGGCTGCTGTGATCGATCACGATCCCGGACGGATCGGCATTGTCCAGCAACGAATCCGGTAAGGGCTGCAGCCAGGCGGCGTGCTCTCCCCGCACGAAAGGCCCGAGCGGATCCGCCGCTGCCACCAATCCAGATGGCAGCGGTCGGCCGCCGCGAGTCTGCAGCGCGGTCAGGCAGACATTGGTCGCGATCCGGTAGAGCCAGGTGCGCAGTGAGCTGCGCGTTTCGTCGTACTGCTCCCGCGCCCGCCACGCCCGCAGATACGTGTCTTGGACCAGGTCCTCAGCGTCGTGCGCCGAGCCCAGCATCCGGTAGCAGTACGCCAGCAGCTCCGTCCGGAACGGTTCGATCCGACGATCGAAGCCTTCTTCCCTCGTCATCACGCCTCATCTCCACGACCGTCACAAGCACCGGATCGGCGACTGCGGTGGTCATCCGCTGCGGAAGGGTCGACCACCACGCGGGTCGTCAACAGCCCGGCCATGGCCGCCCTCTCGGCCATCCGCTTCAGCCGCATACCGCGCTGACCGAACCGACCGGCGCGCAGCCCGGCCGTACGGCTGGGCCCCGCCCGAGATACCGGACGGGGCCCAGCAGAGTCTCTACTAGCAACGATGTGCGCGCTACCCTACTTCTTCGCAGCGCCTCAGACGTTGAAGCGGAACTCGACCACGTCGCCGTCGGTCATGACGTAGTCCTTGCCTTCCATGCGGACCTTGCCCGCGGCTTTGGCGGCGGCCATGGAGCCTGCATCGACGAGGTCGTCGAAGGCCACCACTTCGGCCTTGATGAAGCCGCGTTCGAAGTCGGTGTGGATGACGCCGGCGGCCTTCGGGGCGGTGTCGCCCTGGTGGATGGTCCAGGCGCGGGCTTCTTTCGGGCCCGCGGTGAGGTAGGTCTGCAGGCCGAGGGTGTGGAAGCCGGCGCGGGCCAAGGCGTGCAGGCCGGGTTCGGTCTGGCCGATGGATTCGAGGAGTTCGGTGGCGGATTCCTCGTCGAGTTCGAGGAGTTCGGCTTCCACCTTGGCGTCGAGGAAGACCGAATCGGCCGGGGCGACGGAAGCTTTCAGCTCGGCGACCTTCGCCTCGTCGGTGAGCACCGACTCGTCGGCGTTGAAGACGTAGAGGAAGGGCTTCGTGGTGAGCAGCGAGAGCTCTTTCAGCAGCTCGGTGTCCACCTTGTCGGCCGCGGCGAACAGGGTGGTGCCGCTGTTGAGGATCTCCTGCGCGGCCTTCGCGGCGTCGGCGACCGGCTTGCGGTCCTTCTTGACCTTCGCTTCCTTCTCCAACCGCACGACCGCCTTCTCCAGGGTCTGCAGGTCGGCCAGGATGAGTTCGGTCTCGATCACCTCGATGTCGGCGCCCGGGTCGACGCGGCCGTCGACGTGCACCACGTCGTCATCGGCGAACACCCGTACCACCTGGCAGATGGCGTCGGCCTCGCGGATGTTGGCGAGGAACTTGTTTCCCAGGCCCGCCCCCTCGGACGCGCCCTTCACGATGCCGGCGATGTCGACGAACGACACGGTGGCGGGCACGATCCGCTCGGAGGAGAAGATCTCGGCCAGCTTGTTCAGCCTCGGATCGGGCAGGGGCACAACGCCGACGTTCGGCTCGATGGTCGCGAACGGGTAGTTCGCGGCGAGCACGTCGTTCTTGGTCAACGCATTGAACAGCGTCGACTTGCCGACGTTGGGCAGACCGACAATTCCGAGGGTGAGACTCACGAGGAACAGAGTCTACGCGGCGCGCCGACCCGGCTCTCCCGCGAGTGGCACATGGCGGAGGGGTCTCTCGGACTTCGCCGCAGCCATGTGCCACTCGCGGCCCGTTTCAGGGGATGAGGACGACTTTGCCGAGGTTGGCGTGGGCTTCGATGGCGGCGTGGGCTGCGGCGGCTTGGTCGAGGGGGTATTCGGCGTGGACGGCGGGGCGTAGTCGGCCGGAGGCGAAGTATTGCCAGAGTTCTTGGCGCCAGTGTTCGTAGACGTCGGGCTGGGTTTTCGCGATGCGGGCCATCTGGAAGCCGATGACGGATTTCGCGCCGACGAGCAGGTCGTAGGCCTGAATGGTGCCGCCGCCGGAACTGTAGGCGATCAACCGGCCACCGGGAGCCAGCGCCGCGATCGCGGGTGAGAGCAGATCGCCGCCGACGGCGTCCAGCACGTAGTCGGCGGGAGCGCCCCACGACTCCTGGCCGTACTCGACCACGTCGTCGGCTCCGAGTTCCCGCACGAACTCCGACTTCGCGAGATCCGACACCGCGCCGACCACCCGCGCCGCGCCACGGACCCGCGCCAACTGGACCGCGAGGTGACCGACGCCGCTCGCGGCGGCGGTGATCAGGGCGGACTCCCCTTCCCTGGGCGATGCGGCACTGAGCGCACCGAGCGCCACCAGGCCGCTGCGCACCAGCGCGACCGCGTCCACCGCCGACGCACCGTCCGGAATCGGCGACGCCATGGCCGCCGAGAGCAGGGCGTAGTCGGCGTAGCCGTGTCCGAACACGAGACCGGTCACGCGGTAGCCGGGCCCGTATCGGTCGACGCCCTCGCCCACCGCGACCACCTCGCCCGCGATCTCGCCGCCCAACGCGATCGGTTCGCGCTGCTCACGCACCTTCCGCACCACCGGCAGGGTCACCCCGACCGCCTCGACACGGACCAGAAGCTCACCCGGCCCTGGTGTCGGGACTTCGACCGAGACGAGCTCGAGCACCTCGGGACCACCGCTGCGCTCGTACTGCACCCGCCGCATCACACCTCCAGAAATCGTCAGGAGGCGCAACGGTAACCGGATCGCGGGTGGTGATCACAGTCCACTACACGCTGTAGTGGTACATCTCACCGCTGGTCGAGACCAGCGGAGAGCAGCCGGAGCGTTGGGTCCGCGCCGATGCCGTGCGGTCCATCGTCGAGGCGATGGCTATGGCGGACCTCGCGCGGATGGTCATCGTCAGCAACAGCGCCCGAGTCGCCGGACCCGGCGACGATCGGTTCCCCCGCTTCGTGGTGAAGCCGCTGATCCCGTGCCCGCTGTTGCGGCACAGCCTGGCCGGCACGTCCGCGGCGGAGCATGTCGTCCGTGATTCGGCGCTGGACTGGACGATCGTCCGCGCACCTCAACTCTCGAGGCACTCCTGTCGGTCCCTCGGCGTAGCGTGACCGCATGGAGCCGACCTCCGAGGTGGTGACGGCGCGTCCGGCACCCACGCTCGCCTCGTTCATCGACCGGTACGTCGGTTATCGCATGTCCGGGTTCGCGGCGGGGATGCATCGTGGGTTGCCGTCGCGGCACATGACTTTCATCGTCGCGATCGGGCCCACGATCGACGTCGTCGAGCAGACGGATCCACGGCAGTCGCCCCAGAACTATCGGTGTGTGCTGAGCGGCCTGCAAGCGAGCACGGCGCTGATCGCGCACGACGGTCGTCAGGAAGGTGTGGCCGTGTCACTCACGCCGCTGGGTTGCCGCACCTTGTTCGGCATGCCCGCAGCGGCGCTGTGGGACACGTCGGTGGAATTCGCCGACGTCGTCGGACCTGTCGGATCGGAGCTGTGGGAGCGATTGCAGTACGCGCCGAGCTGGCCGGAGCGTTTCGGTGTCTGCGATCGGGTGCTCTCGGCGCTGGCCGATCCGGTCCGTGTGGTCGGTCCAGAACTCACCTGGGCATGGCGTGCGGTGGTCGGTTCCTGCGGCGGAATCGCGGTCGGCTCGCTCGCCGCGGAGGTCGGGTGGACCAGACAGCATCTGACGCGCCGGTTCAAGCGCGAGTTCGGCCTGAGCCCGAAACTCGCGGCCCGGATCACGCGCTTCGAACAGGCGCGCCGGATGCTGGCGCACACGCCCTCCTACGTCACCATCGCCCAGGTGGCCGCCACGTGCGGGTATTACGACCAGGCTCATCTGGATCGAGACTTCGCCGACCTCGCCGGAACCAGCCCGACCGCGTGGCTGGCCGAGGAGATTCCATCCGTCCAAGCCCCGGACGAGTCCGCCGGATGACGATGAAGGCATGACGAATCCGACAGAAGTCAGCACCCGCACCGCCGTCTGGCCCACGCTCGTTTTCCGCGATGCCCGCGCGATGGCCGCCTTCCTGATCGAGGCGTTCGGCTTCCGGGAGGCCGCGCTCTACGCCCGCGAGGACGACCCATCGATCGTCGAGCACGCGGAACTGCGCTGGCCGCTGGGCGGCGGTGTCATGTTCGGCTCGGCAGGTAAGGACGACAGCCCGTTCAGTACCCGCCCGACCGGCACCAACTCGATCTATCTCGTCTGCGAGGAGCCCGACGCGCTGTTCGCCCGCGCCACCGCCGCGGGCGCCGAAGTGGTCCGTGGCCTGCGCGACGAGGACTACGGCTCACGCGGCTTCACGGTCCGCGACCCGGAAGGCAATCTCTGGAGCTTCGGCACCTACTGGGGCGCTTGATCGGCCTGAGGGCGAAGCGCGGGCGTCACCGAAGAGCACCGGCAACCGGAAAGGCGCGCGAATCAGGCGAACCGAGCACACCCGCTCAGCGCCCGCCGAAGCCCGACATCGCGATGCCGCGGATGAACGCGCGCTGGGCTATCGCGTAGATGAGCAGCAGTGGGAGCAAGATGACGACCGCGGCGGCCATGAGGATGGGCCACTGGGTGTAGTACTGGCCTTGCAGCCGGACCAGTCCCAGTGTCGCGGTGGCGACGTCGTCGCGCTGGATCATGACCAGCGGCCAGAGGAAGTCGTTCCACACGGTGATCCAGGTGAGCACGGCGAGCACCATCAGAGCCGGACGGGTGTGCGGCAGCAGCACCCGCCAGTACACCTGCCAGGTGGAACAGCCGTCGAGGATGGCGGCCTCCTCGAGTTCCTCGGGCAGCGTGCGGAAGAACTGCCGCATCAGATACGTGCCGAACGCACTGCCGAACAGGCCGGGCACGATCATCGCCCACGGGGTGTCCACCCAGCCGAACGCCCGCATCAGCAGGAACTGCGGAATCACCGTCACGGTCAACGGCACCATCAGCGTCGCGAGGTAGACCAGGAACAGCATGTCGCGCCCACGAAAACGCAGACGCGCGAAGGCATAACCGGCCAACGAGCAGAAGAAGACCTGCCCCGCCGTGACGCACAACGCGTAGATGGTGGTGTTGAGCAGCATCCGCCCCATCGGCAGCAGATCGAAGACCTTCTCGTAGTTCGACCACTGCGGCCGCTGCGGAAGGAACGCCGCATCGGCGATCTCGCCGTCCCGTTTCAGCGAGCCCGACACCGCCCACAGGATCGGCAGCAGCGCGCACCACCCGATGCCGACCAGCACCGCGTATATCGCGGTTCCGCGCACCACTCGCCGCACGATAGCCCGGTCGACGCGGCCGACCGCGATGAACGCGCGGTCGCGTCGAACCGGCAGCGCGCGCCGCACCGCCTCGTAGGTGTTCACTGTTCCACCTCCGACCGCCGGGCCATCCGCAGTTGCACCAGTGTCAGCAGGAACAGGATCGCGAAGATCACCCAGGCGAGCGCGGAGGCGTACCCGACCTCGTAGAAGCCGAACGCGTTCTGGAACAACATGATCCCCAGCAGGTACGTACCCGTCTCCGGCCCCCCGTTACCGCCGGTCAGCGCGTATGCCTGGTCGAACGCCTGCACCGAATTGATGATCGTGATGATGAAGACGAACGACAGCGGCCCCCGGATCAGCGGCACGGTGATCGCGAAGAATCGCCGCAGCGCCCCGGCTCCGTCGATCTTGGCGGCCTCGTAGAGCGTCTCCGGTACGCCCTGCATGGCAGCGAGCAGGATGACCGTCGCGAAGGGCACACTCTTCCACACGGTGACGATGCTGAGCGAGACCAGCGCCCAGTCGGGGTCGGTCAGCCAGGGCACCGCGTCGATGCCGATCCAGCCGAGCGCGACGTTGAGCAGCCCGTCGTCGGTGAACAGGAACCGCCACACCACGGCCATGGCGACCGCCGAGGCGACCAACGGCAGAAAAGCGATGGTGCGAAATACGCCTATGCCGGCCAATTTTCGATTCAGCGCGGCGGCGACGGCGAGTCCGATCAGCACCGTGGGCACCAAGGTCAGCAGCGTGAAAACGGCCGTGTTGCGTAATGCGATGAGAAACAACGGGTCCGAGATGAACAGCCGCCGGTAGTTGTCCACACCGACAAATCGCATGGGACTGAACAGGTCCCACGAATGAAAACTCAGATAGAGCGAAAAACTCAACGGGAACAACAAGAAAACCGCGACGGCCGCCACGTTGGGTGCGACGAATGCCCAACCGGCCCGCTCGCGCCGCCGCGCCAATCGGGACGCGACCCCCGCTTTGCCCGATGTTTGCGATCGCCGCCCTGCCATCATGGCGTCTCCAGCAGCGCGTCGACGTCGGAGGCGAAACGGCCGTCCAACGAGGCGGCGGTGGCGGCGCCGCGCAGCACTCGGTTGGAGCCGCGCTCGAGCAGGGCGGACACCTTCCCCCAAGCGGGGGTGATCGGCAGCGGGCGGGAATTGGCCGGACCGGCCGTGAACACCTCGAGATTGCGGACCTCCCGGTGCGCGGCGGCGAACCCCGGTGAGTTCATCGCCGACTGGAGCACGGGGACGAACAGCCCGGACGCGGCGATGATCGCCTGACCCACCGGTCCGGTAGCGAATTTGACGAATTCCCAGGCCTGTTCGACACGCGGGCTGCCCGCGGCGATGGCCAGGCCCGTGCTGCCGACGTCGGTGATCGCGCCGGGACCGCCGTGCGGGCCCACCGGCAGCACCGTGATGTCGATCGGGAGATCGTCGTGTCCGGCGAATTCGGAATACAGCCAATGCCCGCCCAGCGCCATCGCGGCCCGGCCCCGCCGGAACAGGTCTGGGGCCGAGACGGAAAGCGTGTCGGCGGCTTTCGGCGCCACGCGGTGGCGTACGGCGAGGTCGGCGTAGAACTGGAATCCCTCGGCGAACCGCGGATCGCCGAGGTTGGTCCTGGTCGGACGCACCGAGGGCGAGAACCATTCGGCGCCGTTGTTCATGCCGAAGCAGGCCGCCGAGAAGTACGGCACCCAGGCGTCGGCGAACCCCCACCGGGTGCGAGACGAGTCATGCCTGGTCAACGCCTCGGCAGCGGCCAGGAACTCGTCGAAAGACCAGGCGTCGCGCCAGCGCGCGGGCGGAGTGATCCCGGTTCCGTCGAACAGCTCCCGGTTGTAGTACAGGAAGACGCCGGACCACTGTTCGGGCAGGGCGTACTGCCCGCCCGCGTAGGTGAAGGTGTCGTACAGCGCCGGATAGCTGTCGGCGCGCAACTGGGTGGCGTACCGCGGATCGCGGTCGAGCAGGGTGTTCAGATCCAGCAGTACCCCGCGCTCGGCCAGCCCCGCGTAGGTCAGCTCCCACGCCATCAGCACGTCCGGGCATTTCCCGCCCGCGCAGTAGGTGAGCATCTGCTGGAGCGGGTCCGGACCCGACATGATGGTGCGAATCCTGATGTCGGGATGCAGCTTCCGGAACTCGTCGATGATCGTCAGCCGGACCCTGGCCTCTTCCGGCCTGGCCTGGAAGAAGAAGGTCAACGCGTCGTCGTCGGAGCCGCAGCCGCCGCTCGCCAGTAGTGGCGCGGCCAGCGCCGACCCGAGCAGCGTCCGGCGACGGACCCTGGCGACGGGATTCGCACGCAACACAGCCCTCCTCCAGGGCGGATGTGGAGCTTCTCGAACGGCATGGCAGCATACGTTCGGCAATCACATGGTGACGGCCGACACATGAACAATATTTTACGGTGCGCGTCCGACGTCCGGAATCGGCACGACGGCGATCATCGATCGGTTACGTTGTCACGTGTTTGAGCAAGATCCTGCGCGTTTTACAGGAGAGTAGGCAGATGGCGACAATCGAATATCTGCGGACCGATCCCGATCTGCCGCCCGTCGGCGTGGTCGACAAGTCCCCGATCACACCGGCCAAGAAATTGATCTTCGCGGGGATCGCCGCACTCGGCGCCATAGCGTGGGCGGTGCTCGCCATCTCACGCGGCGAATCGGTGAACGCGGTGTGGATCGTGATCGCGGCGGTGTGCACCTACATCATCGCGTACCGGTTCTACGCCAGGTTCATCGAACGCAAGATCGTCAAACCACGCGACGACCTGGCCACACCCGCCGAAATCCTGGAGAACGGCAAGGACTACATGCCGATGGACCGGCGGGTGCTCTACGGGCACCACTTCGCCGCCATCGCGGGCGCGGGGCCGCTGGTCGGTCCGGTGCTGGCCGCGCAGATGGGCTACCTGCCGGGGACCATCTGGATCGTGGTCGGCGTGGTGCTGGCCGGCGCGGTGCAGGACTACCTGGTGCTGTGGGTCTCGATGAAGCGGCGCGGGCGCAGCCTGGGGCAGATGGCGCGCGACGAGCTGGGCGTGATCGGCGGCTGGTCGGCCATCGTGGGCGTCCTGGTGATCATGATGATCCTGCTGGCGGTGCTCGCGCTGGTGGTGGTCAACGCGCTCGCGCACAGCCCGTGGGGAGTGTTCTCGATCGGCATGACCATTCCGATCGCACTGTTCATGGGTGTGTACCTGCGGTTCCTCCGGCCGGGCAAGGTCGGCGAGGTCTCCGTGATCGGGTTCGCCATGTTGCTGCTGGCCATCGTCGGCGGCGGTTGGGTGTCGGAAACCGAGTGGGGCGCGGACTGGTTCACGCTCTCGCCGGTGACCATCTCCTGGCTGCTGATCGCCTACGGTTTCGTCGCCTCGGTGCTCCCGGTGTGGCTGCTGCTCGCCCCGCGCGACTACCTGTCGACGTTCATGAAGGTGGGCACCATCGTGCTGCTCGCGGTCGGCATCCTGGTCACGTTGCCGGTGCTGCACGCGCCCGCCGTCTCGTCGTTCGCGTCCAGCGGTACCGGACCGGCGTTCGCGGGTTCACTGTTCCCGTTCCTGTTCATCACCATCGCCTGCGGCGCGCTGAGCGGCTTCCACGCGCTCGTTTCCTCCGGCACCACGCCGAAACTGCTGGAGAAGGAATCGCACGCGCGGATGATCGGCTACGGCGGCATGCTGATGGAGTCGTTCGTCGCGGTCATGGCGATCATCACCGCCTCGATCATCGACCAGCACCTGTACTTCGCGATGAACGCGCCGCTCGGTCTCACCGGTGGCACCGCGGAGAAGGCCGCGGCCTACACCAATAGCCTCGGGCTCAGCGGTCCGGCGATCACTCCGGCGGAGCTGAGCCAGGCCGCGAGCGATGTCGGCGAATCATCGATCATCTCCCGCACGGGCGGCGCGCCGACGCTGGCGGTCGGCATCTCCGAGGTGTTCCACCAATTCCTGGGCGGCGCGAGCATGAAGTCGTTCTGGTACCACTTCGCGATCATGTTCGAGGCGCTGTTCATCCTCACCACGATCGACGCGGGCACCCGGGTGGCCCGGTTCATGCTGTCGGACGCGCTGGGCAACTTCGGCGGCGCGGCGAAGAAGTTCCGTGATCCGTCCTGGCGGGTGGGCGCGTGGCTGTGCTCGGCCGTCGTGGTCGGCGCGTGGGGCTCGATCCTGCTGATGGGTGTGACCGATCCGCTCGGCGGCATCAACACGCTGTTCCCGCTGTTCGGCATCGCCAATCAGTTGCTGGCCGCCATCGCGTTGACTGTCGTGCTGGTGATCGTGGTGAAGAAGGGCCTCGCGAAATGGGCCTGGATTCCGGCGATTCCACTGGTCTGGGACCTCTTGGTGACGATGACGGCGTCGTGGCAGAAGATCTTCTCCGCCGATCCGAAGCTCGGCTACTGGAAGCAGCACAGCATCTGCCAAGCGGCGCAGGACGCCGGGAAGCTGTGCCTGACGGCGAAGACCCAGGACGACATGAACGCGATCGTGCGCAACACCTTCATCCAGGGCACTTTGTCGATCATCTTCGCGGTGCTGGTACTGATCGTGGCGGTGGTGGGCGCGCTGGTGGCCTTCCGCGCCTGGCGCTCCGGGGAGTCGACGACCACCGAGACGCCGGAACAGCCGTCGAAGATCTTCGCGCCCAGCGGATTCCTCGCCACCGCGGCGGAGAAGGAAGTCCAGAAGGAGTGGGACGAGTTGATCGCGACCGGGAAGGCGCGCGCCTCCGGCGCGGCACACGTACACGCGCAATGAGCGACTCCGCGAAGCAGGGCGCCGATCGGTCCGCGCGACCGCTCGGCGCCCGGCTGCGCGCCGCGGCCCGCGCCTGTGGCGACGGCGTCCGAGCGGGCGTCTGGTGGTTCGACTCGATCCTGGGTGGGCAGGACTACCAGCGTTACGTGGAGCACCTGCGGCGCAGCCATCCCGGCTGCGCCATCCCGACCGAGCGGGAGTACTGGCGGCAGCGGCATGCCGAGGCCGATCGCAATCCAGCCAACCGGTGCTGCTGACCGAAAAGATTTTCGGCGCGCGTCACCACATGCCGATTCGGTAGTTTTCACAACAGTTGACCGGGCAACGGCTGTGCGATCTCATCATCGTCGTGCGAGGTCGCGGCTACCCCCAGCACTGGTGGCCGATTCCCGCTAGCACGGGTTCGCCGCAGCTGCCATTGTGGTGTGCGTGACGATCACGGCATTGGATTTCGAACGTTGCTACCGGGCGGTGTCGACCCGGGATTCGCGATTCGACGGGCAATTCTTCACCGCGGTGCGAACCACTGGAATCTATTGCCGTCCTTCGTGTCCCGCGATCACGCCGAAGCGGGCCAACGTGTCGTTCCTGCCGACCGCCGCCGCGGCGCAGCAGGCGGGTTACCGTGCCTGCCGCCGCTGCCTGCCGGACGCGGCGCCCGGCTCGCCGCTGTGGAACACCAGGGCGGATCTGGCCGCGCGGGCGATGCGTCTGATCGGAGACGGCGTGGTCGAGCGGGCCGGGGTGCCGGGGCTGGCCGCCACGCTCGGCTATTCCCAGCGGCAGCTCACCCGGGTACTGACCACCGAACTGGGCGCGGGGCCGCTGGCGCTGGCCAGGGCGCACCGGGCGCACACGGCGCGGCTGCTGATCCAGACCACCGCGATGCCCATGTCCGACATCGCGTTCGCGGCGGGTTTCGCCTCGATCCGCCAGTTCAACGACACGGTGCGCGAGGTGTTCGCGGTCAGCCCCACCACCATGCGGCTCGAAGCGCAGCGCGCGAAAACCGGAACCCCCGCGCGTCCCGCGCCGTCCGGCAGCGGCTCGCTCACGCTGCGGCTGCCCTACCGGGAACCGCTCGACCGGGCCTGGCTGGAATGGTTCCTGTCCGCGCACGTGGTGCCGGGCATGGAATTGTGGGAGGACCGCGCCTACACCAGGAACCTGCGCACGCCACACGGGCACGCCACCGCGCGGCTGAGCTTCCAGCGCGACCATGTGCGCGCGGATTTGTCCCTGCACGACATGCGCGACCTCGCGCCGACGGTGACCAGGCTGCGGCACCTGCTCGACCTGGACGCCGACCCGGTCGGCATCGATGAAGCACTCGGTGTCGGGCCCACGGCGCACGGCGGCTCCCCGAAACGGCCGCCTGAGCAGGCCGCCGAATATCTGCCGGACGCGGGGGCGGGGTCACCGCCGGAGAGCGAAGCGCTGACCGAGATCGACCCGGTCGACATCGGTCGCCCGTCGTTCACCCCCGGCATCCGCGTGCCCGGGTGCGTCGACGGCGCAGAACTATTGCTGCGCACCATGATCGGGCAGCAGATCTCGGTGGCCGCCGCCGCCACGCACACCGCCCGACTGGTCGAGGCACTCGGAGAACGGGTGGACGGGCCGATCCCGCTGCTGTTCCCGACACCCGAGGTGATCGCCGAACGCGGCGCCGATATTTTGACCGGACCGGCGCGGCGCATCCGATCCGTCATCGCGGCCGCCGAGGCGCTCGCCTCCGGGGAGCTGGCGCTGCACCAAGGGCGCACCGCCGCCGACCTGCGCCGCGACCTGCTCGCGCTGGACGGTGTCGGGCCGTGGACGGCCGATTACGTGACCATGCGCCTGCTCGCCGATCCGGACGTCCTGCTCGGCACCGACTTGGTCGTCCGCCGCGGCGCGAGCCTGCTCGGCATCGATCTGACGGACACCGCACGCTGGGTGCCGTGGCGGTCGTACTTGTCCATGCACCTGTGGAAAACGGCACTGACCAGCCGCGCCACACCTTCCGTCGTCCCCGCGCTCGCCACTACGAAAGGCAGTGTCGAATCATGAACGCCAGCTTCGCCGTCCGCACCGACGTCGGTAGCGCCCGCACCGTCACAGCGGATTTCGCCGTCACGGAGACACCGCTCGGCCCGTTCACCACGCTCGTCGACCCCGACGGGGCGGTGCTGGCCTCCGGTTGGACCTCCGACGCGGAAAACCTGCGCGGCCTGATCCATCCCGCCTTACGGCCCGGCCGACTGCGGCAGCGGGATTCGCTGGGCGAGGTGACCGGTGCCGTCACCGCCTATCACGAAGGCGATCTCACCGCGATCGACCCGATTCCCGTTCGCCAGCAATCCGGGGAATTCCTCGTGCACGCCTGGGAAGTGCTCCGCGCCGTCCCGGCGGGAAGCCCACTCACCTACACCGAATTCGCCGCCCGCGCCGGCCGCCCCGACGCCACGCGCGCCGCGGCCAACGCTTGCGCCCGCAACGCCGCCGCCCTCTTCGTGCCCTGTCATCGGATCCTCCGCATCGGCGGCGCACTCGGCGGCTTCCGCTGGGGATTGCCGGTGAAACGGTGGCTGCTCGACCACGAGGGCTGAGGTCTCGCGACTCGCCGCGCAGGGCATCGGCCACGAGCAGGAGGACCTACAGCAACGGCGTGCGTCACGTCGGCGTGCTGGCCCGAGACGGCAACAGCCTGTCGTTCGGCGAGGCCGTAACGTGCTGATCGCCGACCGTCAGTCCTCGACGCTCAGTCAAGGGTGCGCCCGGGCAGCTCAGCGTGCCCCCGCGCGGCCTGTACGGTGCCGCTCATCCGGGTAGGTCGCGCGGACGCCTACGGTCGCCGTGGCCCATTCGCGCGGCTGATTTCCAGCCGGAAGCGTGCACGTCGTTTGGGCGGTTGCGAGGCGAACACGCCCACGCTCCGCTGCCTACGGGCCGGCTCTCGCGGGTGAGGACGTGATGCGCTGCGTCCGGACTGGCCGCTCGGCAGTGCAGCCGATATGTTCACGTCCGGTACGCAGCGGCCGGTAAACCGTCGGCAGCGTGTCGCCACGGCCGGGTGCACCCACCGCCTGCAGGGCTCAACCGCCGAGCAGCCGGAGTCCGCGCTCAGGCGATGGTCGCCTGGAGGTGGGAGCCGTCGCGGCCGCGTACGACGTGCAGGCGGCTGGGGATGCGCTGGCGCATCTCGTCCACGTGGCTGACCACGCCGACCACGCGTCCGCCCGCGCGGAGTTCGTCCAGCACGCCCATCACGGCGTCCAGGGTGTCGGCGTCCAGGCCGCCGAATCCCTCATCGATGAACAGAGTGTCCAGCACGAGGCCACCGGATTCGGCGGCGACGGTGTCGGCCAGGCCGAGCGCCAGCGAGAGCGAGGCCATGAAGGTTTCGCCACCGGACAGCGTCTTGGCCGGGCGGATGGCTCCGGTGTAGTCGTCACGGATGTCCAGGCCGAGGCCGCCTCGGCGACCACGCGGGCCTGCCTTGTCCGAGTGGACGAATTCGTAACGGCCGCCGGACATTCTGCGTAGCCGCAGCGAGCCCGCCTGCGCGACTTCCTCCAAGCGTGCGGCCAGGACGTAGGAGTGCAGGGACATGCGGCGGTTGTTCGCACCGCGCCCGGCGACCAGGTCGGCGAGACCGTGGAGTTCCTCGAACGCTCGTTGCGCCGGGGCGATCCGATCCACAGCGGCCCAGAGTTGGCCGCCGAGCTCCTCGAGCTGACTCGCTCGCCTGCTCGCCTCGGCATGGGCGGCCACAGCGGCATTGAGCGCGGTCTGCGCGGCCGTCACCAGCGCGTCGAGTTCGGCGGGGTCGCCGGGCTCCTGCTCCGACGCCGCTCGGATCTCCGGTTCCGCCAGCACCGCTTCCGCCGCGGCACGGGCACGGTCGGCGGCCACGAGTTCCGCTTCGATCTCGGCCTGCCGCCGAGAGTCACGCGACGCGGCGTTGACGACTTTCGCGTAGGCGGTCAAGCGCGCGACATCGTCTCCCATCGTGTCGCGAGTTCGAGTGCCGACAAGCGCCGGTTCCTCGGCGCCGACGGAGTCCGAAGCGGCCGTCTCGGCGGATTCCGGGAGCTGAGCCGGACCACCGGACAGAGCCGAGCCCTCAGTAGTGACCGACGCGGAGCCCGGAGCCGACGACGAACCGCCATACTCGCCTTCCGGCACGAAACCCGCGACGCCGGCGAGATTTTCGACCCGATCGGCGATCAGGGACACCTGCTCACGCGCCGCCACCGCTTCGGCGCGGGCGTCGCGCAGGGCGGTCGCCTCGGCGACGAGAGCGGCGAGCCGGGCACGGCGGCGGTCGATGGTCAGGTCGGCGCCCGCCGCGCTCCGCAGCCGGTCGGTGAGCTCGCCGAGGCGCCTTTCGGCGGAGGCGACGGTGGCGGCGACCGCGCTGCGGCGCGCCTCGGATGCGCGCAGCTCGTCGTGCAGGCGCGCCTCGTCGCCGCGCAGGCGCGTGAGTTCGGCTTCCAGCCCGTCGGCGTTGGCGGCCAGTTCCGAAGTGTCCTCGTAGCGGTCGGTCGCGGCGCGCAGGGCCGCGGCGAGTTCGACGCGGTCGGTATCGCCGCCGCGAGCGACGAGCGCTTCGATCTCGCGCTCCAGGCCGGTGATGCGAGCCAGCGCGCGATCGCGGATGTCCTCCGCGGCACGCTCGGCCGCCACCGCGGCTTCCTCCTCGTCCTTGGACACCGCGGTGTCGGTCGGCTGGGCGGGTGCGGGATGCTGCGCGGAACCGCAAACCGCGCAGGGGCTTCCGTCGACCAGCTCGCCGGCCAGTTCGGCGGCCATTCCGCTCAGCCTGCGCTCACGCAGATCCAGCACGAGTTCTTTGGCGTCGAGATGCGCGGCGCGGGCGACGTCGAACTCGATGCGGGCGTGATCGAGCGCGGTGCGCCGGGCGGCCAGCTCGACCGCGGCCGTGGCGGCCCCCTGCAACCGTTCGGTCTCCGCGGTGATGCCGGGCAGGGCGGCGACCGCTTCGGCGGCCTCGCGCAGCCTGGCCTCGGCCGCGGTGAGCACGGCGGGCAGCTCCTCGCGCCGCGCGGCGAGTTCGGTGACACGCCGGGCCAGCGTCGCGTCCTCGGTGCGCAGGGCGTCGAGTTCACCGCCGAGCCGGGTGGCGGTCGCGGCGTCGGTGCGCACTTCGTCCAGCGCACCGATCTGCGCGCTCCAGCGCTGGACCGCCGCGTCGATGTCGGCGTCATCGCGAACCCGGTCGCCGTCGACCAGTTCGGCGCCGCCGAGGTCGGCGCTCGCCGGTTCCAGCAGGCGGGCTGCGAGCCGCTCTGCCGCCGTGCGCTTTTCGCCCTCGCGCCTGCGCTGGGTTTGCACCGCCGTACGCGCTTCGTCGATGGCGGCGACGACCGGCGCGGCTCGGCGAGCGAGGTCGAGTTCGGCTTGCAGTGCGGCGCGCCGATCCGCGCCCGCCACGTAGTCGTCCAGTTGCACGCGTGCCGAGCTCATGCGGCGACGCAATTCGCGTAGCCGACGCTGCTGTTCGGCCTGCTCCCGGACGCGCGCCGATTCCGCCTGGCAGCGTTCGACTTCTGCCGCGGCCGTGGCCAGGTCGACGCGCGCGGTGGACAAAAGATCCTGCGACCACCCGACGCATTCGCCCGTACCGACCGAATCCGCTACCCCCGCGGCCATGCCCACCTGCGTGATCAGCCGCTTGATGCCGTCGGTACGAGCATCCAGATCCGCTTCGGCGGCGCGGCGCTTGTCGGCGAGCCACTGCTCGGCGGTGCCGAAACGCTTCGTGTCGAAAAGTTTTTCGAGCAGCTTCTCGCGATCTTCGTTGTCCGCGCGCAGGAAGCGGGCGAAGTCGCCCTGGGGCAGCAGCACCACCTGGAAGAACTGGTCGGCGCTCATGCCGAGCAGGCGCAGTACCTCCTCGCCGATATCCGGTATCCGGGAGAGGTTTTCGCCTCGGCCGTCCAGCCAGGCCAGCGTCGCCTTCGGATTGATCGTGCGCATGCCAGTGCCGTCCCGCTTGGGACGCTGGAACTCGGGGCTTCTGGTCAGACGCAGTCGCCGCCCGCCCAAGGTCGCCTCCAGCACCACCTCCGGTGGTGTCTGCTCCGGTGCGTGATCGGAATGCAGGCGCTTGCTCTCCCCGCGCGCACCGGGCACCCGGCCGTAGAGCGCGAACGCGATGGCGTCCAGCACCGTGGTCTTGCCCGCGCCGGTCTGGCCGTGCAGCAGGAACAGCCCGTCGGCGCCGAGCGCGTCGAAGTCGACGACCGTGGTGGCGGCGAACGGGCCGAAGGCGGTCATCTCCAGCTTGTGCAGCCTCATGCCGCCGCGCCTGCTCCCGGCCTGGGCAGGGCGCTCATGCGGTCAGTTCCTCGGCGGCGGCCACGGTGGCCACCTGCTCCGGTTCGGCGACGGCGGCGGACAGCGCCCGCTCCAGCCAGGTCATCTCGCTCGAGCTGGGTGCGCCGCGGACGTCGGTGAGGAAGCTGTGGGCTACTTCGATGTCGCGGCGGCCGTGCACTCGCTCACGGTAGCGCAGGTCCGGGCTGCCCTCGGGCCGCACCCATTCGACGTGCACCGCGTAGGGGAACCGTTCGCGCAGCTTGCGCATGGCGTCGACCGGGCGGGCGACGTCGGTGAGCACCGCGGACACGTAGTGCTGTTCGGCCGCGCCGTACTCCGCGCCGCTCAGCAGTTCGTCCAGGGTGCCGGTCAGCTTGCTCAGGCCCCGCACCGTGGGTAGGTCCCGGCGGCGCACCGCTCGCAGGCCGGACGCATCCAAGTCGACGATCCAGACCGCTTTGCGATGCGCGTTCTCGCCGAACGAATACGGCAGCGGCGAGCCGGAGTAGCGCACCGCCTCCGCGAGCGTCTGCGGTGAATGCAAATGGCCGAGGGCCACGTAGTCGATGCCGTCGAAAGCGGCCAGCGGAACCGTCTCCACGCCGCCGACCGAGATGGAGCGCTCCGATCCGGTGGCTTCCCCGCCGACCACGAAGGCGTGCGCCAGCACGACCGTCCGCACCCCGGGCCGCCGCGCGATGTCGGCCCGTACGCGAGCCATGGCCGCGTCCAGGATCTCCGCGTGCGAGCGCGCTTGCGGCACTTCGAGTTCCGCGCGGGTGATCTCCGGTTCCAAGTACGGGATGCCGTAGAACGCCACCGGCCCGTGCTCGTCTTCCAGCAGCACGGGCCGATCGGCGTCGGCCACGGTGGTGCGCAGATGCAGCCCGCCCGCGGCGGCGAAGCTCGCGCCGGCGCCCAGCCGAGCGGGCGAATCGTGGTTCCCCGAAGTGGCCACGATCCGAGCCCCCGCACTGCGGATCGCCTCGAATCCCCGGTTGCACACCGCGATCGCGTCGGCGCTGGGAATCGATCGGTCGTACACGTCACCCGGCAGCACCACCACATCGACCGATTCCTCGGCTACCAGCTCCGCGATGGCGGTCAGTGAACGAGCCTGGTCGGCAAGCAGATCGACCCCGTGGAACGTGCGCCCGATGTGCCAGTCCGAGGTGTGCAGCATCCGCATGCCGCGAAACCGTAGGGCAAGGCACCGACAGACTTCAATCGCCCCGCCCGCTGAGTCGGGTTCGCCCGGCCGGAACCCGGCGTGTCCAGCGGACGTGTCCGAGTCGCCGGGGTCCCGTTCGGCGACGAGCCGAAACCTCACGCACCTCTTGACCTCCCGAATCCCACGGCGTCGGCGATTCCGGATGCCAGAATCCGAGCAGCTATGTGAACTATGCGGCAACGCACTGGCCCAGCCGGTTTCCGACGCGATGCCGGGCAGTTGCCAGATGCTCGTTCTTGTCGGTGACGTACGGCACTATCTCCGCTATGACCGCACCGATGCTCGTCGCCCTCGTGCTGGTGTTCGCCGCCGGTCTCGGCCTCGGCTGGCTGGGTCGCGCCGCGCGGGACGGGCATCGCGCGGCGGCGGCCCAGGCGCGGCTCACCGCGGCGGCGGACAACGAACGGCTGCTGCGGCAGTCGCTCACCGCGGCCAACGAGGATGCCGCGCGAAGGCATTCGCACGCCGTCGGCGCGCTGGTGGAACCACTGCGGGCGGCGGTCGGAGCGCTGAACGAGCACATCCAGCAGGTCGAGCGACAGCGGCTCACCGCGTATTCGAGCCTGCGCGAACAGGTCGCGAGCATGCAGCGCACGTCGCATCAGCTCACCGGGGAGACCGGCCGGCTGGTCGCGGCGCTGCGCGCGCCGCAAGTACGGGGACGATGGGGCGAGATCCAACTGGAGCGGGTGGTCGAGCTGGCCGGGATGACCAGGCATTGCGATTTCCGGACCCAGGTGAGCCGCACCGGTCACGGCGAGGACGACCGCACGGTGCGACCCGATCTGGTGGTGCGCCTGGCGGGCGGCAGGCACATCGTGGTGGACGCCAAGGTGCCGTTCGCCGCCTACCTGGACGCCTGCGGCTCCGACGACCCCGACGTGCGCGCCGAGCTGCTCACCAGGCACGCCAAACATCTGCGCGCGCATGTCGACCAGCTGTCGGACAAGGCGTACTGGGCCGCCTTCGACCCCGCACCCGAATTCGTGGTGCTGTTCGTGCCCGGCGATCCGTTCCTGGACGCTGCCCTGACCACCGACTCCGAGCTGTTGGAGTACGCGTTCGGCCGCAATGTGATCCTCGCTACACCGACCACCCTGATCGCGTTGCTGCGCACCATCGCCTTCGGCTGGCGGCAGGAGGCACTTTCCAAGGACATGGCCACCGTGCAGCGGCTCGGCCGTGAGCTGTACCAGCGGCTCGGCATGACGGGGAAACATCTGGATCGGCTGGGGGCGCAACTCGGCAGAGCTGTCGAGGCTTTCAATTACACAGTGGCCTCGGTGGAGTCACGAGTGATGGTCACCGCGCGCAAACTGCACGAGCTCGAGATGGCCGAGCAGGAGGTGCCTGAGATCGGGCGTGTGGATTCCCGGCCTCGCGCGGTGAGCTTCGCCGACGCGGGCGAGTAACCGGGACTATGGCCGTGCCGCCACGCCGCCGAGAGCGGCGGCAACTAGTGTGCATATCGTGGCTGCTTCCGAACGTGTGCGATCCCGGGTGCCCGCGCCGCAACGCTCGATCCTGCCGTCGGTGCCGGGGATCCCGGTCGGCGCGGCGATCCTGATCGCGGTTGCCTGCACGTTTCTGGGATTCCTGATCGATGCCAGCGGCGGCAGTGCCGAGCTGACCGGCACGTTCGCCGCGCTGTACATCGTGGGCTGTGTGGCGGCCGTCGCCGCCGTTCGCTACCGGGGCTTGTTCAGCACGATGGTGCTGCCGCCACTGCTGCTCTTCGTCGCCGTCCCGCTGGCCTATCAGCAGCTCACCGGCCGTGGCTCGACCTCGATGAAGGACATCCTGCTGAACCTGGCGATCCCGCTGGTGAACCGGTTCCCGACCATGATGCTGGCCACGGTGGTCGTCCTGCTGATCGGTGGCGCCCGGATCTACCTGCACCGCCGGGAAGAGGGGAGCGACAAAGCGCCACGCCGTGGCGGCAGCTGGGGCAAGTCACCAGCGAAGAAGACCAAGCCAGGCCGGCCCTCCCGTGGCCTGCCGGACTCCGCGCGCCGCAGAACCCGCCGCCCGAAGGACGAGCCCGCCGAGCCGGAGTCGGCCGACGCCGAACAGCCAGCTCCCCGACCGGCCCGCCGACCCGCGGCGCAGGTCGCCGATACCCCGCCGCGCGTCGCCCCCTCCCGTCCGCGCGAAGGGCGGGCTCCCGCCCGGGGCCCTGCCCGCCCGACCGGGGCCATGCCGCGGGCCGAAGCCGAACCACCGCGCGGCGCGGGCCGGCGCCGAGAGACGCCGCCGCACCCCCAGCCCAATGTGCGCTATCGCGAACGCGATTCGAACCGCCCGGAACGGCGCAGGCCAGAGAATCTGTAGGCGAGGTCGCTCGGTGCGGTCGGAGCTGGATACCGCACGCTCGGTGCGGGCCCGGCGTCAGCGCCGGGCGTCGCGCAGTTCGCGGGGAAGGGCGAAGACGAGGGTTTCGTTGGCCGTGGTGACCGGCTGGACGTCGCCGTAGCCGTGCTCGGCCAGGCTGTCCAGCACACCGCGGACCAGGATCTCGGGCACCGAGGCGCCCGAGGTGATGCCGATCGTGCGGACGCCGTCGAGCCAGGCCGGGTCGATCTCGCGGGCGAAGTCCACCAGATACGCGGCCTTGGCGCCCGCACCGAGCGCCACCTCCACCAAGCGCACCGAGTTCGACGAGTTGCGCGAGCCGACCACGATCACCAGATCGCATTCCGGAGCCATCGCCTTCACCGCGACCTGGCGGTTCTGCGTGGCGTAGCAGATGTCGTCGCTCGGCGGGTCCTGCAGGGCGGGGAAGCGCTCGCGCAGCCGCTGCACCGTCTCCATCGTCTCGTCCACGCTCAACGTGGTCTGTGAGAGCCAGATCACCTTCGACTCGTCGCGCACGCTGACCTGGTCCACCGCGCCGGGCCCGTCGACCAGCTGGACGTGCTCGGGCGCCTCGCCCGCGGTGCCCTCGACCTCCTCGTGGCCCTCGTGACCGATCAGCAGGATGTCGTAGTCGTCGCGGGCGAACCGCTTCGCCTCCTGGTGCACCTTGGTCACCAGCGGGCAGGTGGCATCGATGGTGTGCAGATTGCGCTCGGCGGCCGACGTGTGCACCGCGGGGGACACGCCGTGCGCGGAGAACACGACGACCGCGCCCTCGGGGACCTGGTCGGTCTCGTCGACGAAGATCACACCGCGGTCGCGCAGCGTCTCCACGACGTGCCGGTTGTGCACGATCTCCTTGCGCACGTAGATGGGCGCGCCGTGCTTCTCCAGCGCCTTCTCGACGGTTTCGACCGCCCGGTCCACGCCGGCGCAGTACCCGCGCGGCTCCGCGAGCAGCACGCGTTTTCCGCCGTCGGCGACGGTGCTTCCGGCACCTGCCGAGCGGGCGATTCCGACGTTCAAGGGAATGGCCGAAGACATGCCCACAGGATACGTGCGGCCCGGGATCGCGCCACGTCCGGGAGTTGCCCGTCACATTCCCGCCGCGACCCGCGGATCGGGATCGTAAGCCGGGGTCTACGACCGGGTGCGACGATTGTTTCGGACGGCCCGCCGGGTTCCTGCGCGCATTTCCGCGATATGTGTGCGGTCCCGCCGATCGGCTACGACCCGCGAATACGCGAACCGCGCGCCCCTCCTTTGCATAACACACCATTTCCGGCAGGCTAGGACCATGTTTCGACCACCCTTTCTGGCCCGGGTCGCCGCAGGCGCGGCCGTATACGCCCTCGAGGAATCCCGTCGGCTACCCACGGCGGCAATGAATTTCCCGATCACGGCCATCAGTCAGGTGCTGCAGACGACGATGCACGTCCAGCAGTTCGTCACCAGTCTGGCCCTGAAGGGCGACGCGGTTTTCGACCGTTTGTCCAACCGCCCGGTCGAGCAGCCGGAGTGGGCCACCTTCGACGAGGACCTCGCCGACGACCCGAGCCCCAGCACGCTGCGCGCCAGCCGATTCGACCTCTACACCGCCGATGATCCCGACGCGTTCCCCGCGCCCGAATCCTTCGCCACGGACGACAGCCGCGCAGGCGCGACCAACGGCCATGTCGCCTCCGTGACGCCGATCGGCGAGCCACCGGCCGAAGATCCGGACCCGGATACCGATCCCGAACCCGTCGCGGAAGCGCCCGTCATCGCCGAACCGGAAGTCGCCACCCGCTACGACTACGCCAACATGACCCTGGCTCAGCTGCGCGCCCGCCTGCGCCTGCTGACGATCGATGACCTCACCGCGCTGCTGGAGTACGAGCAGCACACCCGCGCCAGGGCGCCGTTCGTGACCATGCTCACGAACCGGATCGCCACTGTGCAGGCCCAGTGACCGAACCCCGGACACCCTCGTCGCCGACGGCTGGCCGGGAGACCTCCGGCCAACCCGCCGCCGCTCCGGCCAACTCCGCCGAGCATCCGTGGCCGGTGCGTTCGGTCTCCATCAAGGTCGCCCAGTGGATCGACCGGCTCGGCAGCATCTGGGTGGAGGGCCAGATCACCCAGATCAATCTCCGGCCCGGCACCCGCACCGCGTTCCTGGTGCTGCGCGACCCGTCCGCCGACATGTCGCTGTCGGTGACCTGCGATCCCGACCTGATCCGCAAATCCCCCATTCCCCTGCAAGAGGGCAGCCGGGTGGTCGTCTACGGCAAGCTCTCCTTCTTCACCGGGCGCGGCACGATCTCGCTGCGCGTGCTGGAGATCCGCCCCGTCGGCATCGGCGAACTACTGGCCCGCATCGAACGGCTGAAGGCGCTGTTGGACGCCGAGGGCCTGTTCGATCCCCGGCTCAAGCGTCCGATCCCGTTCCTTCCCGGAACCGTCGGCCTCATCACCGGCCGCGCGAGCGCCGCGGAGCGCGATGTGCTGAGCGTCGCTCGCAGTCGCTGGCCCGCGGTGCGTTTCGAGATTCGCAACACCGCCGTGCAAGGGCCGACCGCGGTATCGCAGATGCTGACGGCGCTGGCAGAGCTCGATCGGCATCCGGACGTCGAGGTGATCGTGCTCGCGCGCGGCGGCGGCAGCGTCGAAGACCTGCTGCCGTTCTCCGACGAGGCGCTGTGCCGCGCCATCGTGGCCGCGACCACGCCGATCGTCAGCGCGATCGGCCACGAACCGGACAACCCGCTCAGTGACTTCGTCGCCGACCTGCGCGCGGCCACGCCGACCGACGCCGCCAAACGGATCGTCCCGGACGCCGCCGCCGAACTGGCCTGCATTCGTGAACTGCGCGAACGCACCGCCGCGGCGTTGCGGGGTTGGGTCGACCGGGAGACCGAGGCGCTCGCCCAGCTGCGTTCGCGACCCGTGCTGGCCGATCCGCTGCGCGAGATCGATCGCCGCCAGGAAGAGATCGAACGCCTGCGCACGGCCACGCACCGCTGCGCCGAGCACTTCGTCCGCACCGAAGCCACGGCCACCAGGCATCTGCGCGAGAAACTCACCGCCGTCGGCCCCGCCGCCACACTCGCCCGTGGCTACGCTGTCGTGCAGCGGGTCACCGGCCGGGAACGCGAGGTGGTGCGTTCGATCGAGGACGCGCCCGCAGGCAGCCAGCTGCGCATCCGGGTCGCCGACGGGGCTGTCACGGCCGCCGCGCTCGGCACCCAGGCCCTCGGCGCCAAGAACACCGACACAGGGAGGAACTGACTTGGCCCAGTCCGGCAAGTCCACCGAAGCCGACAGGACGGGCGCCGACCCGGCCGACGACGCCGCCGAGATCGCCGGTTTCGGCTACGAACGCGCGCGCGACGAACTCGTCAACGTCGTCAAGATCCTCGAACAGGGCGGCCTCGACCTCGATGAATCCCTCGCCCTGTGGGAGCGCGGCGAGGCGCTGGCCAACCGCTGTGAGGAACATCTGGCGGGCGCGCGCAAGCGCGTCGAGGACGCGCTGCACCGCACCGACCTGGAGCGGCAAGAGTGACCATCCGCCGCGCCACGCCCGACATCCGCACCACCGACCTGGCCGCGAGCCGCGACTTCTACCGGCTGCTCGGCTTCCACGAGGCGATGGACCTGGGCTGGGTCGTGACGATGGCCTCGCCGTCCAACCCGACCGCGCAGGTCCTGCTCGTCGGCCCGGACGCCGAACAGCTCCAGCCGGACATGAGCGTGGAGGTGGAGGACGTCGACGCCGTGCACGCGGCGGTGACCGCCGCGGGCTCCGAGGTCGTCTACTCCTTGCGCGACGAGCCGTGGGGCGTGCGCCGCTTCTTCGTCCGCGATCCGAGCGGGACCATCGTCAACGTGGTGAGTCACCGCTGACGACGGCCCCCGGCCTCGTCAGCGCGATGCGGCCGCGGCGCGGAACCGGGCGACGCCGTCCGCGCTGCTCACCCGCTCGAATCCGGCCTTCTCCAGCACCCGCGCCGACGGCGGATTCGACAGCTCCACCTCGGCGTGCACCGCACGAACGCCGGGTGCGGTGAGCGCGTGCGCCGTGAGGGCGACGGTGGCCTCGGTGGCGTACCCGCGACCGCGCCGCGAGGCGACGATGCCGTACCCGAGCTCGAGGGCACCGCCGGCGGGCGGCCAGAACAGCCCGATCGATCCGACGACGAGACCGGTCGAGCGCTCGACGACGAGCCGGTGCCCGAACGGGCCGAGCCAGTCCGGGTGCACAACGAGCAGGCCCGCGATGACGCGATCGCCGTCGGCAGGGAAATCCGCCGCCCACTCGGCGTGACGGCGGCCATCGAGCACGGCGGCCGCCGCAGCGGCGGTCCACGACCGCAGGATCAGCCGTTCGGTGCGCAGGTCGGGGGAAAGGGAAACAGACACGTGACACTCCTGGTCGTCGAAGAGAGACCGGTCCGCGTCCGCGGAAAAATCACTGGCGCGCGAACCGGCGAAAGGCATGCGAAAGACGGCTGAGGACAGCCATATTCATCGACCTCCGAAAACCGGTTCGGCACGTGTCTCGTGCCGCGGCAAAATTAACGAACGCGCGCCGCCGAAGACAAGCGGATTTCAGGGCTTCAGCGGTTGCGCCGCCGTGATCGCCTGGGCGAGCGTGCTGAACGCCGCCTGGTTGCCCGCGCCGGTGATCAGCACGCGGGACTGGCCGAGGTCGGCGATCCACGCGGTCTCCGAGCCCTGCTCGGCGTAGACGATCCATTTCTGCGCGCCGACCTGCTCGGTGCCACTGGCGTAGCGCGACCCGAGCACGAACCTGGCCAGCGCCTCCTCGGTCGCGTTGCTCTGGGTGAACCGCATGTAGGTGCCCTGCGGCGTGATGTAGCCGACCGTGCTGACCGGCCCGCCCCCGTTGCCGCCGATGGACTCGCGACTGCCGGAGTTCGGCGTCCAGTCCGCGGGCAGGTCCGGGTTGCGGATGGGGAACGGCAGGGAACGAGCGTCGGCGGTGAGCGCGGCGCGCGCGTCGAAATGCGGGATCTGACCCTGCGTCGGACCGTTCGCGGCGAAACTGCATTGGCTGGCCAGCCCGGCGAACACCAGCGCGATCAGGACCAACGGGATCAACGACCAGAACAGATCCCGGTAGTCGTTCAAGATGCGCGGCTTTTGGTACGACACGCTCCCAGTATCCACTCGTGCGGCGACGCCGCCCCCTGCACCCCGGCACCACGAGCAGGGGTGTACGGCCGTGCCACATCGAATGAGACAATTGACCGGTACGTACCGACGCACAGGAGGCCCCGCAATGACGGCAACTTCCCCCACACCTAGCCGCCGCGAGGCGCCCGACCGCAACCTCGCACTCGAACTGGTCCGCGTGACCGAGGCAGGGGCGATGGCCGCGGGCCGGTGGGTCGGACGCGGCGACAAGGAGGGGGGCGACGGCGCGGCCGTCGACGCCATGCGGCAGCTGGTCAGCTCGGTGTCCATGCGCGGCATCGTCGTCATCGGCGAGGGCGAGAAGGACGAGGCGCCCATGCTGTACAACGGCGAGGCTGTCGGCGACGGCACCGGCCCGGAAGTGGACTTCGCGGTCGACCCGATCGACGGCACCACGCTGATGTCCAAGGGCGTGCCCGGCGCGATCTCGGTGCTCGCGGTCGCCGAACGCGGCGCGATGTTCGACCCGTCCGCGGTGTTCTACATGCACAAGATCGCCGTGGGCCCCGACGCTGCCCACGTGATCGATATCTCGGCCCCGATCGCGGAGAACATCAGCCGGGTCGCCAAGGCCAAGAATTCCGCGAAGTCCGACCTGACCGTCTGCATCCTGGATCGCCCCCGGCACGCCGAGCTCATCCAGCAGGTGCGTGACGCGGGCGCCCGCATCCGCCTGATCTCCGACGGCGACGTCGCCGGCGCGATCGCCGCCGCCCGCCCCGACTCCGGCACCGACATCCTGGTCGGCATCGGCGGCACCCCGGAGGGCATCATCGCCGCCGCCGCGATGCGCTGTATGGGCGGCGAGCTGCAAGGCATGCTCGCGCCCAAGGACGACGAGGAGCGGCAGAAGGCCATCGACGCGGGCCACGACCTCGACCGCGTACTGACCACCGAGGACCTCGTCTCCGGTGAGAACGTGTTCTTCTGCGCCACCGGCGTGACCGACGGCGACCTGCTGCGCGGCGTGCGCTACTACGGCGGCGGCGCGTCCACCCAGTCGATCGTGATGCGCTCGAAGTCCGGCACGGTCCGCATGATCGACGCCTACCACCGCCTGACCAAGCTGCGCGAATACTCTTCTGTCGATTTCATCGGCGACGAACACGCGGTCCCGCCGCTGCCGTAATTTTGCAGCGCCTCCGGCGCTGGTGTTCGCGGCCCCCTTGTGGCTCGCGTTTGCGCGACCACCGCTGGCGACTTCGTCGCGGACGCGGTGGCCGCGCAAACGCGAGCCGGGCCGCGAACGGCGCATGCTCGGTCTCGCTTCGCTCGAAATCGGGGGCTGGGGTCGGTGGTCCTGCAGGTTGGAAACCGGCAGCACCCGATGCGCGCCGTTGATGGCCCCCCGGCAGCCTCCACCCGTCGCTTCGTGCGCCTCTTGCGGACCGCATGTACCCGCATGTTCGGGACGGGGACACAGCTTTGAGCCGTGTGGGGCGGGGAACCGGACAACAGTTCGTATTCCCGAGCGAAGGCCTGCCGAGGTGTGCGAATGACCTCAGGCGTGGCTGCCCCACGGGCCGCTGCCGCGGCATAGGGTCGGGATCATGAGCGAGGAGACGCAGTACCGCATCGAGCACGACACCATGGGCGAGGTCCGGGTTCCGGTGGACGCTTTGTGGCGGGCGCAGACCCAGCGGGCCGTGGAGAACTTCCCGATCAGCGGACGCGGCTTGGAGCGGGCGCAGATTCGCGCGCTCGGCTTGCTGAAGGCCGCGTGCGCCACGGTCAACCGCGACCTGGGGCTGCTCGATCCCGTGAAGGCCGATGTCATCATCGCCGCGGCGAACGAGATCGCGCGTGGCGAACACGACGATCAGTTCCCGATCGACGTGTTCCAAACCGGTTCCGGCACCAGCTCGAACATGAACGCCAACGAGGTGATCGCCTCGCTCGCCAAGGCGAAGGGCGTCACCGTCCACCCGAACGACGACGTGAACATGTCCCAGTCGTCCAACGACACCTTCCCCACCGCAACGCATCTCGCCGCCACCGAAGCTGTCATCACCGATCTGGTTCCCGCGCTGGAGCATCTGCGGCTGGCGTTGCTGGACAAGTCGACGGAATGGCGCACCGTGGTGAAGTCCGGCCGCACGCACCTTATGGACGCCGTCCCGGTGACCCTCGGCCAGGAGTTCGGCGGCTACACCCGGCAGGTCGCCGCGGGCATCGACCGCATCATGGCCACGCTCCCGCGGCTCGGCGAGCTGCCCATCGGCGGCACGGCGGTCGGCACCGGGCTGAACGCGCCCGAGGGTTTCGGCGCGAAGGTCGTCACGGAACTCGTGCGCGCCACCGACATCGATGCGCTGCGCGAGGCCGAGGACCACTTCGAGGCGCAGGCCGCGCGCGACGGTCTGGTCGAGGCGTCCGGCGCGCTCCGCACGATCGCGGTGAGCCTGACCAAGATCGCCAACGACATTCGTTGGATGGGCTCTGGGCCGCTCACCGGCTTGGCCGAGATCCAGCTGCCGGATCTGCAACCGGGCAGCTCGATCATGCCCGGCAAAGTGAACCCGGTGCTGCCCGAGGCGGTGACCCAGGTGGGCGCGCAGGTGATCGGCAACGATGCCGCGGTGGCGTTCGCGGGCGCGAACGGCGCATTCGAGCTGAACGTGTACATCCCGGTGATGGCGCGCAACCTGCTGGAGTCGATCCGCCTGCTGGCCAGCGTCTCCCGGCTGTTCGCCGACAAGTGCGTGCGCGGCCTGGTCGCCAATGTCGAGCACCTGCGCACGCTCGCCGAGTCGTCGCCTTCGATCGTGACGCCCCTGAACTCGGCGATCGGCTACGAGGAGGCGGCGGCGGTCGCGAAGGAAGCGCTGCGGGAGAAGAAGACCATCCGCCAGACGGTCATCGACCGCGGCCTGCTGGACGAGAAGCTGACCGAGGAGGAACTCGACCGCCGCCTCGACGTGCTCGCCATGGCGAAGGTGAAGGAGCAGGACTGAACCGCGCCGAAACGAACGCCACCTCGGTAGCCGGAAGGCTGTCGAGGTGGCGTTCGTGCGCTGCGCCCGGAAATGCGGATCAGTCGCGCAAGTGCGCGAGCTCCTCGCGCGCCTGCTCCCCTTCCGGACCGAAATCGGTGCGGGTGAAGATGTTCCACCGCTTCAGCAGCGGGGCGAACACCAACTCACCCTCCTTGGCGCGGTCGTAGATGCCCGCCTCGGCGAGCACCACATCGCTGTCGCGGCCGTCCGGCAACGTCACCGTCGGGACCTCGAAGCCCGCGACCCGGTCGGCGATGGCCCGCACGGTCTGGTCGGGCGCCAGATCGAGCGCGGCGGAGACCAGGTCGGCGAAGAACACCGACTGCAGTTCGTCGTCCAGCGCGATGCGCTCGGCGATGGCGGTGACCAGGGGGTTCTCCTCGAGCGCCGCGATGTTGCGGTGCCGGATCGCGCTGGCGGCCTCTTCGAACGCGCAGGTCGCCAGCACGTCGAGCAAGTGCATCGCCGGGCGGCGGAAGCCCTTGGTCATGTGCTCCATGCGCAACCGCTCCAGTTCCACCGGGTCGACGGACCTGGTCACCATGAGGTAGTTGCGGATGGTGATCTCGTGGCGGTTCTCCTCGGCCGTCCAGCGGCCGACCCAGCGCCACCACGCGCCGGTGCGCAGGTACTTGCCGATCTCGCGGTGATACGAGGGCAGGTTGTCGGCGATCAGCACCGAAACGGTCAACGCCAGCTTGGCGGTTTCGCCGAGCTCGGACTGCTCCGCCGCCCAGTCGGTACCGCCGAGGAAGGCGAAGTTGCGCCCGTCGTCCCACGGCACGAAGTCGTGCGGCTGCCACCCATCGGCGGCGTCCACGTGCTTACGCAGCAGCAGTTCTACGTCCACCGCGAGCGATTCGAGCAATTCGCGATCGGTCAGGAGAGTTTGCACCGAGATAACCTAGCGGCTTGGCCCGCGGAGCGGGGCGGATGGATGGGATTCACAGGCAACCGAGACCACACCGCGATCCCGGACGCCGAGTATCTGGTTCCTACTTCGGCGTGACCGTGATAGTACCGTTCACCCAGGTGATGGTGCCGCCGGTGAAGTCGCTCTGCTTGCCGCCGGGGATGTCCTTCTCGTCGCTGATCGGGTAGCCGAGCTGTCCCTGCGCGCCGCCGTTGTCTTCCCAGGCCTTGCGGATCTCACCCCAGACGACGTGCGCTTCGCCCTCCTTGGGTTCGTAGATCGTGCCGCCCGCGAAGTCCTGGTAGTGCCCCTCGTCGGGTGCGTCCTCTTCGGCCTGCAGCGGTGCGCCGAGCGGACCGGTCGGGCCGCCGAGCTGCACATACTTGTCGTAGATGGCGCCGGAGACGGCGATCTCCCCCGCCGGGGTCGCGATCTTGGTCGTCGCCTCGGCCGCGCCCGTGGTCGTCGGGCTCGCGCCGGTGTGCGTGGTCATCCCGGCGGTGGTGGTGGGGCTCGCGATCGAGGTGACCATACCGGTCATGCTGGCCATACCGGTCTTGGCGCCGTTGTCTTTGTTGTCGTCGCCGCCGCAGCCGGCCAGGACCAGCCCTGCCGCTGCGAGTACTGCGGTGAATCCAGCCGTTCGTCGAGCGAAGTGGTGCATGTCCATCCTCTCGCTGTGGGCTGCCGGCGCACCACGGATTCCGTGACGACGCCGCGCATAGCCTCGGCCGTTGGTCAGACGATGACCCGGTGACCGACGAGCGGCCACCGGGTCATATCGAACTGCTATCGCGGCCGATGATACCCACCGGACATGCGGTGAAACACGCCGGCGAACGGCGTCGCGGGATCAGGCGTTGGGGCCGTACTCCTCCAGCATCTCGGTGACCAGCGCCGCGATCGGCGAGCGCTCGCTACGGGTCAGCGTGATGTGCGCGAAGAGCGGATGGCCCTTGAGCTTCTCGACCACCGCCGCGACCCCGTCGTGCCTGCCGACGCGCAAGTTGTCGCGCTGGGCGACGTCGTGGGTGAGCACCACCCGCGAGCCGGTTCCCAGACGGCTGAGCACCGTGAGCAGCACATTCCGCTCCAACGACTGGGCTTCGTCCACGATCACGAAGGAGTCGTGCAGCGACCGCCCGCGAATGTGGGTCAGCGGCAACACCTCCAGCATGTCGCGGCTGAGCACCTCCTCCATCACCTCGCGGCTGGCCAGCCCGTCGAGCGTGTCGAAGACCGCTTGCGCCCAGGGGCCCATCTTCTCGCTCTCGGTGCCGGGCAGATAGCCCAGGTCCTGGCCGCCCACCGCGTACAGCGGGCGGAAGACCACCACCTTGCGCTGCGTGCGCCGTTCCAGTACCGCCTCCAGGCCCGCCGTCAACGCCAGCGCCGACTTGCCGGTCCCGGCCCGGCCACCGAGCGAGACGATGCCGACGCTCTCGTCCAGCAGCAGGTCGAGCGCGATGCGCTGCTCGGCGGAACGCCCGTGCAGCCCGAACGCCTCGCGCTCGCGGACCAATTGCACCCGCTTGTCCGGCGTGATCCGGCCCAGCGCACTCGAGCTGACGCCGAGCAGCCGGACGCCGGTGTGGCAGGGCAGTTCTCGCGCTTCGTCTAGATCGATCACCGACTCGGCGTAGAGCTGATCGATGCGCGCCGTGCTGACGTCGAGCTCGACCATGCCGGACCAGCCCGAGGTCACCACGTCCTGCGCGTGGTACTCGTCGGCGTGCAAGCCCACCGCACTGGCCTTGACCCGCAGCGGAATGTCCTTGGACACCAACACCACTTCGCGGCCCTCGGCCGCGAGATTGAGCGCACAGGCCAGGATCCGCGAGTCGTTGGTGTCGGTGCGGAAGCCGACCGGAAGGACCGCGGGATCGGTGTGGTTCAGTTCCACCTGCAACGTTCCGCCCTCGGTGCCGATCGGCACCTGCTGATCCAGCCTGCCGTGTTGCAGGCGCAGATCGTCCAGATTGCGCAAAGCTTCTCGCGCGAACCAGCCCAGCTCGTGGTGGTGCCGTTTGGCTTCGAGTTCACTGATGACCACCAGGGGTAACACCACGTCGTGTTCGCCGAACCGGGTGAAGGAACCGGGATCCGACAGCAGGACGGAGGTGTCGATGACGAAGGTTTTGCCGGGTAATTGCGAGGGGCGGGCCCCCTTCGCGGCGGCTCCGCCTTTCGCGGAGCGGGAGTTCGCCGAGGGAGCGGAAACGGAGCGTGCAGCAGTCACGGTGGGCTCCTCTGTGTTCATGCGGCAGTCGCACGAACGATCTCGCTGGACCGGTCCGTCCTGATGGACCCGACGTTGCCGTCAGATGCCACGAGGGCCGGGCTCCGGCCCCCTCGTACTGAGTAGCTCAGTCACGGTCAGGACCTCCCGTACGAGCCACACCGCCGCGGCCCGCACACCCGACGCTACCTCCGATTCCGGTGTCCGCGCTCGGGGACTGCGAGGCGTGTCCGTGAACATGTCGTAAACCCGCACGTCGCGAGGGTTCAGCGCAGCACGTCGAGCAACACCGGAACATGGCTGTGCGCCGGATCCTGTACGGCCGTGAGCAATGTCACCGGAGCTTCGGCTGCCAGGGCACGTAAATCCCGCAAATCTTGCTGAACCTCCGGCGCGGCGAGTTCGGCACGGTAGCGGCGGGCGAATTCCGGGCCGCGCGCGTCCCGGTCGGCGTGGAACCAGCGCCGCAATTCGGTGGTCGGGGTGAGCGCTTTGGGCCAGCGATCGACCCGCGCTTGCGCTTTGGTGATGCCCCTCGGCCAGAGCCGGTCGACCAGCACCCGGGTGCCGTCGTCGGGGTCGGGATCGTCGTAGACGCGCTTGATCCGGAAGCCGGGTCGGGGTTGCGGTGTCATAGCGGTTATCGCAGCACGACGTCCGGGCCGGGACGGGATTCGCCACGCGGTCGCTGTCGCCCGATTCGGCGGATAGAGTCGCTGGTATGTCCGGTAACGAGGATTTGGAGAAGCTGTCGTCGAAGGAACTGCACGACCGGGCGATGAAGCTCGCCGTGCGGCGGGGGGATGTGAAGTTCCTGTGGCGGTTGCTCACGTCGATCCCGGCCGCGGAGGCCGCCGCGGGCAATGTCGGCGAAAGCGAGGCGGACATCAAGTACGTGCTGCCCATGCTCGACGACTACGTCCACGCCGGTGACGGCGCGGTCGCCGAGGTGCTGCGACCGGTCTATCTCGACTACCTGGCCCAGCACTCCTGAGACCAGGTCAGCGGCGGGTGAGCGCCGCGCGCCAGAGGCCGACAGCCGTGCCGCGCAGGAAGTTCGCCCAACTGAAGTGGTCGTGCCACAAGATGATTCGGCCGTCGCGTAGCCGGAAGGTGCCGGTCACCCAGAACCCGACGCGCACCGGACCGAAGCGCAGGTAGTCGGTGCGGTCGGTGAGCACGACGTCGCCGTCGGCGGCGATGTGGTGCATGTCCACTCCGAACCCGAGCCAGTCGCGGCGCAGGCCGCGCAGCACGCCGCCGACCCTGCGGATGCCCTTCACATCGGGCAGCGAGGTGTTCTTCCAGACGATGTCGGGGTGCAACAGGTCGATCGCCTCCTCCGAGGCGCCCATTTCCAGCGCGGCGAAGAACTCCCGCACCGTGGTGGTCGAGTCCTGTTTCAGGTCGGGTTCGTCGGTCATGGTCCGAGCGTAGGCCGCTGCGGTCACCCGCGGCGCGCGATGAGCACGGCCAGTCCGTCGAGGATGCGCTCGATGCCGAACTTCAGCGCGCCGTCCCCGCCCGCGACCGCGCCGCCCTCCGCGAACGCGGCGGCCGCGGCCGGATACCGGTCGGCCGCGGCGGCCACCATTTCGGCGAACTGAGCCGCTATCTGCTTCTCGAATTCGTCGGCGTCCGCCAGTCGCACCTGCTGCGCCAGGCTGCGGGCATGCCCGGTCAGCAGGACGATCGTGTCCAGCCGTTCGGCGGCGGTGAGCCCGGTCCCGGCGAGTGCGCCGAGCGCGGACTCCATCCACGCGACTTCGTTCGGGCCGACCGGCCGCAAACCGACCGACACCTCCATCGACCAGGGGTGGGCGCTGAAGCGCGCGTAGATCGTCTCGCACCACACGCGCAGCAGGTCGCGCCAGTCGTTCTCCGACGCCTCCTCGCCCGCGCTCAGTTCCGGCGGCGCGCCCAGCGCCGTGTCCAGCATCAGTGCGACGAGTTCGGCCTTGCCCGGCACGTAGCGGTACAGCGACATCTTGGTGAAGCCGAGGCGCTCGGCCAGCCGCTGCATGGACAGGTTCGCCAGCCCTTCGGCGTCGGCCAGCGCGACGGCCTCCGCGACGATCCGCTCCAGCGACAGCGCGGGCTTCGGTCCGCGCTTGGGCCGCTGACCGGTACCCCAGAGCAGTTCCAGTGTGGTCGGTGTCGGCATGCCCGAAATCCTTCCGGAGAACGTCTTGACGTGAAACTGTGTCTACCATACGCTAATCAGCGTCCATCGGATACAGTTTCCACCGG
Source organism: Nocardia sp. NPDC051900 (assembly GCF_044452545.1). Taxonomy (NCBI): domain Bacteria; kingdom Bacillati; phylum Actinomycetota; class Actinomycetes; order Mycobacteriales; family Nocardiaceae; genus Nocardia; species Nocardia sp. NPDC051900. The sequence continues at coordinate 119,338 of NZ_JBITBU010000007.1, forward strand.
ACGCAGATTTGAGACGAGGAGAACTCCATGCGCAACACCACCGTGCTCATCTCCGGCGCGAGCGTCGCCGGACCCGCGCTGGCCTACTGGCTGCACCGCTACGGCTTCGCGGTCACCGTCGTCGAGCGCGCTCCGGCGCTGCGCCCTGGCGGTCAGGCGATCGACTTCAAGGGCAGCACCCACCGCACCGTGCTGGAACGGATGGGCGTGCTGGACGACATCGAGCAGCGCAAGACGGGCACGACCGACACCGTCTTCGTGGACGAGCGGGGCGCCGAGCTGGCGCTGATGTCGGGTGATTTCACCGGCGGCGATGTGGAGATCCTGCGCGGCGACCTTGCCGAGATCTTCTACCGGCGCACCGCCGACCGTTGCGAATACCTGTTCGGCGATTCGATCACCGCGCTCACCGAGACGGCCGCCGGCGTGCACGTCGAGTTCGAGCACGCGCCCGCCCGCACCTTCGATCTGGTCTTCGGCGCCGACGGCATCCACTCCCGGGTCCGCAGGCTGGCGTTCGGTCCCGAGCGGGACTTCGTGAAGCACCTGGGCTACTACTACGCCGTCGCGGGCGCCAGCCCGTGGAGCGGCAAGACCACCGGACCGCGCGAGCGGGTGGTCGCCCGCGGCCACAACGCTCCCGGCCGACTCGCGGTCAGCGGCGGACCGAAGGCACAGCAGATGTACATGTTCGCCGCGCCCGAGCTCGACTACGTCCGCGACGACATCGCCGCTCAGCAGCGCATCCTCGCCGAGACCTTCGCCGGAGTCGGGTGGGAGGTGCCGCGAATGCTCGCCGAGCTCACCGAATTCGACGACTTCTACATGGACTCGATCAGCCAGGTCCAGATGCCCGACGGTTACACCAAGGGACGTGTCGCGCTGGTCGGCGACTCCGGGTACGGGAACACTCTCGGCGGCTTCGGCACCGGGCTCGCCGTGGTCGGCGCGTACGTCATCGCGGGGGAACTGGCCTTGGCGGGCGGCGACCATACTGTCGCCTTCGCTCGCTACGACGAGCACATGAAGCGCTACGCGAAGATCGCGGGCAACAGCAACGCCGGTCGCTTCCTGGCCCCGAAGACCGCGCGGGGCATCAAGATGCGCAACTGGTTCCTCGGCTCCCGGATGTTCGCCCTGATGGCGAAATTCGGCGACAACGCCGCCAATGACATCGATCTGCGGGACTACCCCGCGCTGGTCGCCGCGGCGAACGCGCGCTGATCGCTCGTCAGCGGCCTTGACAGCGATCGGCCCCACCGCACCCGCCGGGGCCCGGCACAACATCCCAGTTGGGAACCGTCGCGCGGCCGACGACGAGCGGCGCGACGGGGCGACCCGAGGATTCGGCTGTGTTTCGATGGAACCGGAGCGAGACGGGTTGCGTCTATAAGGTCAGACGGCACTGACGGAAGGGGCGGCAATGGCGGACAGCCCGTTTCCCGGGTACATCGAAGCTGCGAAAACCGGGGCGTTGCGGGTGCGGATGGACCCGCAAGCGTTCGTGGACATCGACCGGGCCTGCCAGGAGTTGATCGACACGCTCGTCGCGGCACAAACCGACGCGCGCGAGCTCGGTGAGCGGCAGCACTGGGGGCTGGGCGAAGACAATCCGAAGCTGACCTCCGCCCTCGAACTGGTGCGGCTGTTCCGCGAAAAGGCCTTCGGTGGCCCGAACAACGCCTTCGACACCCTCACCGAGTACATCTCCGTGGCGCAAGAGATCAAATCCATGTTCGAAGCCATCCGCGACGGCTACGTTCGGACCGATACGGAATTCGCGGCGGCACTGCGGGAGCTCAGCGTATGAAGGCCGGAACAGCCTTTCGGGCAATCGGATTCGTCGCCGGAGCGGCGAGCTTGGTCCTGCTCTCCGGATGCGGCGGGACGACATCGAACGATCCGGCCACATCGGCCACCGGCGCGACCGAGTCCCGTTCGAGCGCATCACCACAGACGAACGCACAGCCCGCGTTCGATCCCTGCACCGCACTGACACCCCATTTGCTCGCGGAGCGCCAGTGGGACTCGAGACCCCCGGAACCCAAACAGGACAGCCAGGGCGGCGTCACCTGGAGGGGGTGCCGGTATGTCGCACGGGCCGGGTACGGATTCGTCGTCGAGACCACCAACGGCACCATCGAACAGGTACGCAGCAAATACCCTGCTGCCGTGGATATCTCGGCGGGCGATCGGAAAGCCGTCCGCTACGAAGCCCGTCCGGACGTACCTGGCGGCTGCACGATCAACGTCGAAATGAGGTCCGGCTCGCTCTACATCCTGACGAATGTGCCGCAGACGTCGGCGAACAAGCACCTCGCCGCCTGCGATATCGCCACCGATATCGCCGGAGCAGTCGCACCGCTGCTGCCCGCGGGCAGCTGAACACCGGGGGAAGCGATCATGAGACAGACCGACGGACGCGCGATCACCGATCCGGAGAACGCGCAGAGTTTCTCGCACGCGGAGATCAAACAGGCTGCCGAGGCGATGAATCCGGCCGCGCTCGACGGTGCGTTCGCCGCGTGGTCGGCCATCGCCGCTGCGGTGACGAACGCGGGCCAGCGCTTCGAGGACGCGATCAAGAACGCGGTGGAACAGCACTGGGAGGGGGCGGCGGCCGACAGCGCGGTTCGCGGCGTGCGAGATTACGCGGCGCGGGTGGGCGAACTCGGTGACGCACTCGGCGCACAGAGTTTGCCGCTGTCGGCGGCGGCGGACGCCGCGGCGAAGTTCAAGCTGTCGGTGCCGGATCTGCTGGACACCTCGAATGGCACGGCCGATCCGGCACAGCGCAATTCGCGGGAGGAGCAGGCCCGCGACGAGATGAACACCCAGTACATCCAGCCGTACGGGGCCACCGCTCCGGCTATCCCGACGCTCCCGCCCCCGGTCGCTCCGGCCGCCGCGGCGCCGATCGGTACCGAAACCGGCACAGGCGTGGAGACGAGCGCGAACGTCGGCTCGCAGGCCGTGGCGGGCGCCCGCTCCACGGACAACTCCCCGCCCGGCAGCGCGCCTTCGGCCGCGGACACCGCCTCCCCCGCCGGTTCGGCGGACGACGGCGAACAGGCGGACCAAGCGCAGCCGGAAGCCGAGAACATACCGCAAACCGTCACTTCTCAGGCGGTTCCCCAGAGCCAGGACACCACGCCGACCACTCCGGCATCCACCGCCGCGAGGACGCCGACGTCCACCTCGGCCACATCGGTCGCGCCCTTCTCCTCGCCGCCGCCGCAAACGACGCCCACCACCGTCGTCCCGACCTCGTTCAACGGCGAACCGAACGGCACGCCGAGCAAGCCGGCCACCCCGGGCACGACCGGAACCCCGAACGCCTCGGACAACCGAGCGCGACCGGGCACCTCTCGGCCCGCCCAGCCCACCGTCCCCGCCGCGGCGAACGGGCAACCCGCCGCACCGGGGCGCCCGGGAGCGACGGGCGCTTCGGGGTACCCGGGAATGATGCCGCCGGGGATGCGCGGCAGGCGCACGGACGACGACGAGCACAAGTCGCCGAAGTACCTGCGCACCGAGGAGCACGCGAAAGAGTTGCTCGGCGAGGTGAAACCGACGGTGCCGCCGGTACTCGGTGAGCAATGACGGCGCAGTGGTCACTGTCGGCCGAGCAGTTCGCCGCGGCGTGGTTCGCAACGGGCTTGGACCGCATGCCGTTTCCGTTCCGGTTCACCAGCCGCTTCCCCGGTCTCAACGAGTACCAGGCGTATCAGCGGCAGTTCCGCGCCGAGCTCGGGCGGGACGAACGGCTGCCACTGCGCAGCGCGATCAGCACGCTGGCCGTGCCGGACTGGCGTATCGAGCTGTTCGGCTACGACAACACGCGTGCGGGCGTCGAACTGCGCGCCGTCGCCTGCGGCACCCGTTCCGGCTCCGGCGTGCTCGCCGTGCAGTCGCCCGCGCCGGACGGCGGCCGAGTCCGGTTGCGCCGCTGCCGGGTCGATCAGCTCGCCACCGAAGTGGTGCGCTTGCTCCCGGACGCCACGGCGGGAACGGTGGGTGAGAAGAGCTTCCTGCTCGACGATCTCAACGACGAGCGCCCCGATGTGTTCGGCAACGCGCCCGCCAGCCAGGCGAAAGAGCGTTACCGGCGCTTCTGGCGGCAGTCGTGCGCCACCCGCGGCACCGCCGTCGTGCTGCTCGGGCCGCGCAACGCCGAACCGCTGCGCACCGGCCGCCTCCGCTGGATCGACACGCCCGACGGCCGCTACTGCGAAGTGCCCGCGAACCGCGCCCTGATGATCCGGCCGGGTACCAGCGCCGATATCGCCCGGTACCTGGACGAGGCGATCGTGCGGGCGAAGGCGCGCATGGACAGGTAGTACCGGATCACCGCGCCGCGAGGTGGGCGGTGACGAGGGTGTCGAGCAGCACGTCGAGATCCGGCCACGGAAAGCTCGGGCGATCCTGGCGCAGCATCACCAGACCGTGCAGGGCGGCCCACAGGCAAGCCGCGGTAGCGGTGGGATCGGCGCTGCCGGTGGCCGCCACCGCATCGACCAGGTGACGAAAAACCGGCAGGCCGGGCAATTGAGCATCGGTCGGTTCCCAGCCCGGGGTGCCCGCGGTCGCGAACAACACGCGGTAATGGCCGGGATGGCGCAAGCCGTATGCGCAGTAGGCCCGGCAGATCTCGCGCAGCCGAGTGGCAGCATCGCCGTCCGGCAGGGCCGTCAGCACGGCGCCGAACTCAGCGAAGCGAGCCTCATAAACCGCGGTCAGCAGTTCCCGTCGATCCGCGAAGTGCAGGTAAATGCTCTGCGGCGCGATGCCCACCGCGCGCGCGACGGCGCGCATCGACAGCGACTCCTGACCGTCCAGCGTCTCCAGTAGGCCACTCGCGGCCTCGATCAAGTCCTCGCGCAGTTTGCTTCCCGCACCGCGGGGGTTTCGATTCCTCTTCGGTGGCGGCATCTTGACAGATTAACAAGACGGGTGTCCACTAACAACTGTCAGCAGACACCCGTCTAGTCAGGAAATTCGATGTCGGTCACTGTGACTCGCGTAGTGCATGCCAGCGTTCTGCTCGACTTCGGGGGAGCGAGAATTCTCACCGACCCGTGGCTGTCCGAGCGGCCCTTCTATCGGCAGGGTGAGCCGCACAGCATTGCCACCGCCGCGGACCTGCCCGAACTGTCGGGCATCGTGATCAGCCACGGCCACTACGATCACTGCGATCTCGGCGCACTGGCGGCCTACCCCGACAAGTCCGTCCCGTTCGCGGTCGTCCGCGGCCTCGCATCCCGGGTCCGTGCCGCCGGATTCCGCAATGTCGTCGAGTTGGATCCGTGGGAGCAGACCCACCTCGGCCCGATCGAGGTCACCGCGGCGCCCGCACGCCACGGCGTCCCGGAGATCACCTTCGTCCTGCGCGCCGACGGCACGAGCGTCTTCTTCGGCGGCGACACTTTGCGCATCGCCGAATTGGACGAGGTGGCCGTGCGCTATCCGGAACTCGACCTGGCGCTGCTACCGGTCAACGGTCTGCGCATCCGCCCCGCGTTCAACCGGCAGGTCGTCATGGACGCCGCGCAGGCCGCCGAACTCACCCGAGCCCTGCGCCCGCGCCTTGCCGTTCCCATCCACTACGCGTTCACCAGCGGCCCGATCGGCGACCGCGTGATGACGAAGGCCCAGCGCGACCCCGGGCTCTACGTCGACGCGTCCGCCGCTATCGCGCCGGACACGTCCGTCCACGTCCTCGCCCCTGGACAACCGTTGATCGTGTCGTCCTGAGCGCTCGGCGATTCAGCCCAGCAGGCGCCAGTCCTCCAGGCCGTCGTACAGCGGGACGTCCTTGGCCAGCTTGCTCACCCGGGCGCGCAGCGCGTCCAGGTCGGCGCCACCGGCCAGCGCGCTCGCGATGATGTCGGCGACCTCGGCGAACTCGGTGTCGCCGAAGCCGCGGGTGGCCAGCGCGGCGGTGCCGATGCGCAGGCCCGAGGTGACCATCGGGGGACGCGGGTCGAACGGAACGGCGTTGCGGTTCACCGTGATACCGATCTCGTGCAGCAGGTCCTCGCCCTGCTGGCCGTCGAGTTCGGAATTTCGCAGGTCGACCAGCACCAAGTGCACGTCGGTGCCGCCGGTGAGCACGCTGATGCCCTTGCCCTTGACGTCGGCGGCGGTGAGCCGCTCGGCCAGGAGCTTCGCGCCGGACAGGGTGCGCTCCTGGCGATCCTTGAACTCCGCGCCCGCGGCGATCTTGAACGCGACGGCCTTGGCGGCGATGGCGTGCATGAGCGGGCCGCCCTGCTGGCCCGGGAACACCGAGCTGTTCAGCTTCTTGGCGTACTCCTGCTTGGCCAGGATCAGGCCGGAACGGGGACCGCCGAGGGTCTTGTGCACGGTCGAGGACACCACGTCGGCGTAGGGCACCGGCGAGGGGTGCAGACCGGCGGCGACCAGACCGGCGAAGTGCGCCATGTCCACCCAGAGGTAGGCGCCGACCTCGTCCGCGATCGAGCGGAACGCCGCGAAGTCCTGGTGGCGCGGGTAGGCCGACCAGCCCGCCACGATCACCTTCGGACGCGCCTGCAAGGCGATGTCGCGCACCTCGTCCATGTCGACGCGGTGGTCTTCCTTGCTCACTCCGTACGAGTGCACCTCGTAGAGCTTGCCCGAGAAGTTCAAGCGCATGCCGTGGGTGAGGTGACCGCCGTGCGCGAGGTCGAGACCGAGCAGCTTGTCGCCCGGGTCCATCAGCGACATCAGCACCGCGGCGTTCGCCTGCGCACCGGAATGCGGCTGCACGTTGGCGAATTCGGCGCCGAACAGCGCCTTGGCGCGGTCACGCGCCAAGGTCTCCACCACGTCGACGTGCTCGCAGCCGCCGTAGTAGCGCCGCCCCGGGTAGCCCTCGGCGTACTTGTTGGTCAGCACGCTGCCCTGCGCCTGCAGCACCGCGCGCGGCACGAAGTTCTCCGAGGCGATCATCTCGAGCGTGTCGCGTTCGCGGGCGAGCTCGCCTGCCATCGCGGCAGCGAGCTCCGGATCGAGCTCACCGAGAGACTGGGAATTGACAGAGGCGGTCGTCTGCGTCACGTGCCTCAGTCTATGGGCCGTCGGCGTTGTCCTCGAGCAGGGGGTTCACCCCTCTCGGTCGGCACAGGCTCGGCACGCGGTCGGCCGGACCGCACTCGATCCGGTGGACAGGCGCTCAGCGGGACGCGCCGCCCTCCGGCAAGTAGTTCTCCAACAGCACCGCGAGATGCCGCTGGGCGTCTTCCAGCGGCCGGGTGGACTTCATCGCCCGCGACTGGACGATAGCTCCCTCCAGCGCGCTGAACACGAAACTGCCGAAAGAGCGCGCCTCTTCGGCGGACATACCCGCATCGGCGAGCGCCGAGCCGAGCCGCTCGTGCCAGTCGGCGAACACTTCGCCCGCCGCGGCCTGCACTCGCGGCTCGGACTCGGCCAGCGCCGCCCCGAGGATCGGGCACCCGGCGCGGTATCCGGTCCGCTCCAGTGTGGTGACCCACCAGCCGAGCAACGAATCGAACCAGCCCGGGGGCGGCGCGGCGGTGATCTTCTCGACCACTCCGGCGATCCGGGCTCCCGCGACCCGGGTGGCGGCCTCGACCAACTCACCTTTGCCTGCGGGAAAGTGCTGGTAGAGCGAGTTGCGCGAGGCGTTGCCGCGTTCGAGTAAGGCGGCCAGTCCGGCGGCGTGCACGCCCTGCTCGCGTACGAGTTCGATGGCGCTTTCGATCAGCCTGGTGCGCGGTCCTGCGGTCATGCGAGTTCCTTGCTCACTGTTGCGTGAACCGATCGGTCCATGTTGCAATCATGTCAGATGTGGACCGATCGGTTCATCGAAAGGATTGCGATTCATGTCCGAAACCACCGTCGACCCGACTCAGCTGTCCGGTCTGGAACTCCTGCGTGTCGCGATGACCAGAACGGATCGCCCGCCGTTCATCGGTGACCTGCTCGGCATGGAGGTCGATGAACTCGAGCACGGCAAGGTGGTCTTCGCGCTGCGTACCCGGCCCGATTTCGCCAACCCGCTCGGCACCACACACGGCGGCATCTGCGCCACCCTGCTCGACTCGGTGATGGGCTGCGCGGTGCACACCACCCTGGAGCCAGGCGTCGGTTACACGACGCTGGAACTGAAGATCAACTACATCCGGGCCGTGCCCACCGACGGACAGCGCCTCACCGCCACCGGCACCACGATCCACCTCGGGCGCACCACCGCGACCGCCGAGGGACGCGTGGTCGACGAGCAGGGCCGCCTGGTCGCGCACGCCACCACCACCTGCGCCATTTTCCGCCCACATCGATCCTGAGGAGGACTGTCATGGCGGGACGAACACCGAGCGCCGCGGTACGCAAATTCCGGCGCGAACGCCTCATCGGCCGCTACCTGGTGAACCCGGCCGTCGGCCTGCTCGACCGGCTCGGCATCCGGTCGTCACTGATCGCCGAACTGGAGACGGTCGGCGCGAGATCCGGTCAGCCGCGGCGGGTGCCGGTCACCGCGTCGATCGACGAGACCGGCGCGTGGCTGATCTCGCAGCACGGTTATCGGTCCGGCTGGGCCCGCAACATCGCCGCCGACCCGCACATCAGGCTGCGGCTGGGCACAGAGTGGCGCACCGGAACGGCCTCCTTCGTGCCCGAGGACGATGTGGTGGCTCGCTCGCGCACCTTCGCCAAGGGCCGCGTCTCGGCCGCCGTCGCCGAACGAACGATGAAAGCGCTGGAGAGCGATCCGATCTCGGTGCGCATCACCTTCGCCGGAGCTTGACCGCGCACCGGAAATCCGCGACCGCTCGACAGACGCGGCGGCCGTGCGCTCACGATCGTGCCGAGCCCGCGACGTATGGCCGGGCCACCGATTCGGTTTCCGTGGTGAGAGTTCGCGGCATCTCCACGGGCGGACAGGGCTGCGCGGCGATCCGGTAGCCCTCACGCCGCCGCGCGTACCGCCCCTGGAGTGAGTGGCTCGTCGAGCAGCCTGCGGAAACGGTCGGCCCGGTCCTCGGCGTCGGCCGCGCGATCGAGCCAGCCGCCCAGCAACCGGTATCCCTCGACGTAGGTGGAGATGTAGGCCCGCCACAGCGGCGAGGACAGGAAGCGCAGCGACTGGCGCGCCCGCTCCGGCGTCGTCAGGCTCCAGGTCTGCAAGAACTCCGCCACCTCGTCGTGCGACCGGCCCCGGTCGTGCAGCAGCAGCGCGGCGTCCTGGCGCACGCTCAGCAGGTCTGCCGAGGCGTTCGAAAGGCGTTCGGCACGTTCGCCATCGAAGCGCAGCCCGAGATCCGCGTAGATCTCCTGCGCCCACTTGCCCCAGCCAGGGCCGACGATCGAACGCAACGCCAGATCGGCGAGCCCCTCGGCCATCAGGCACTGCGGCGTGTTCACCAGGAACAGCGTCTGCTCGGCCTGACCGGCGGCGACCAGCCCGGCTTCCTTGCGGCAGTGCTCGGTGTGGTGCCCCGGGTAGGACTCGTGCGCGATCAGCTGCGGCAGGTGCGCCATGTGCTGCTTCAGGTCGGAGTTGATCGCGACCCGGGAGTGGTAGTTGCCCAGGTAGTAGTTGAACCCGGACCAGGGCTTGTCGCCGACCACCTCGTAGGTGACGTGCTCGTGGTCGGGTAGCGGGTAGCGGGCGCGAACCAGCTCGCGCAACGCGCTGGAGAACGCCTCGACGCACACCGCCAACCGCTCCGGCGGGATCTCGTCGGCCTTGCGATGGGCGGCCACCCGCTCGGCCAGCGGACCGTCCCCGGCGAGCACCTCGTCCATCCGCCGGTGCGCGTCGCGGTAGTCGTCCACGTCACCGGGCGCGATGTCGACGTCGAAGTAGGCGCGCACCTCCTCGATGAAGCCGACGTCCTCGCCCGCGAATTTCCGTCCGGAGCACTCCAGCGCGCGCAGGTGCACGTCGAGGAACTCGGCGCGCTCGGGCGCCAATCCGGCCTCCGGCACCGCGGCGCGCAACTCGGCGGCACGGCGAGCCAGCTCGCGCGGCTGCGGCGCGGGCGCGTTCCGCACCTCGCGGCGCAGCGCCGGATCACCGGTGTAGGCGTCGACGAATCCTTCCTCCAGCCGGTCGAAGGCGAGGCCGAGCCGCAGGTATTCGGTCACGAGCGGATGCGCTTCCATGCCAGCCGACATTAGCGGCTCACACCTGTGTCATCGAGTCGGTTACCAGCCGGTAGTGGTACCCCGCTCGGCCCACGATGCTGACGCAGAGCAGAATTCGCCTATGCGGCGACAGCTAGACCGAATCTCACCGGATCCGCACGGTAACCGTGCGTGTTTGCTGAAACGGAGTGTCGGGTAAATGGCACGAATGAGCGAGCCGAGTCCCTACGTGGAATTCGACCGGAAACAGTGGCGGACCCTGCGTAAATCGACTCCCCTGGTGCTCACCGAGGAAGAACTGATCGGCCTGCGCGGTCTCGGGGAACAGATCGATCTCGAAGAAGTCGCGGAGGTGTATCTCCCGCTCGCTCGTCTCATCCACCTGCAGGTGGCCGCTCGTCAGCGACTGTTCGCCGCGACCGCGACATTTCTCGGCGAAACCCATCCCGACCAGCAGGTACCGTTCGTGATCGGCGTCGCGGGCAGCGTCGCGGTCGGCAAGTCCACCACCGCGCGCGTACTGCAAGCGCTGCTGGCGCGCTGGGATCACCACCCGCGGGTCGACTTGGTCACCACCGACGGATTTCTCTATCCCACCGCGGAACTCACCCGGCGCGGCCTCATGCACCGCAAGGGTTTCCCGGAGAGTTACGACCGCCGCAGCCTGCTGCGATTCGTCACCGAGGTGAAATCCGGTGCGGCCGAAGTCTGCGCGCCGGTGTATTCGCACATCTCCTACGACATCGTGCCGAGCAAGCTGCACTGCGTGCGCCAACCCGACATTCTGATCGTGGAGGGGTTGAACGTGCTGCAGACCGGTCCGCGCCTGATGGTGTCGGACTTGTTCGACTTCTCGATCTACGTCGACGCGCGTATCGAGGACATCGAGAAGTGGTACGTGCGACGGTTTCTCACCTTGCGCAAGACCGCATTCGCCGACCCGAACGCGCATTTCCACCACTACTCCGGATTCACCGACGAGCAGGCGACCGCCGCCGCGCAGGAGATCTGGAACAACACCAACCGGCCGAATCTGGTGGAGAACATTCTGCCCACCCGCCCGCGCGCGACCCTGGTGCTGCGCAAGGACGCCGACCACAGCATCAATCGGCTGCGGCTACGGAAATTGTGATTCCGATTACAATTTCCACGCCTCGTCGAGTCGCTGCGCGACATCGATATCGCGGACCGCGGCGATGTGCGGCTTACGGATCTCCGCGGAGATATAGCGGGCGACGAAACGCCTGATCTCGTGATCGACGCCGGCGAGGACGCGCAGCAGTTGCCCGCGCCGCGTGGCGGCGGCGACATCGACGTGCACGTCGGCAGACCGGGGCTCCGCGATATCGATCACCACCCGCAGGGGCGCCGCCGTGCGTACCGTCAGGTGCAGGTGCACGGTGCCCTGTACGTGGAACCGGTGCCGGTCGACCGCCAGGTGCAGCAGCAGGTCGACCTCCAGCGGGATTATCAATTCGAACGTGATGGTCTCGTCGTCGCGACGGCTCAGCCTGGACGACCCGAGCCTGACCTGGGCGGTCACCTTGGCGAGTCGGCCGGGACCGACCCCGATGGGGCCGAAATCGAATGCGCTGCCGGTCAGCTGTTCGAACGCGCCCGCGATGCGCGCTTCGGAGGCGGCGTACTCCAGGAAGCGTCTACCGAAGTCCGCATAGCTGATCGAGTCGTCCGGTTCGCCCAGCGCGGGTCGGCGGTCGAACGAGCTCATGAGACCGGACGGTACGCGAGAAGAACGATACCGGAGCGGGATTCAGCGCACCGGCATCGAGTCAGACCCCGAAACGGCGATGACGCGCGGCGAAGTCGCGCAGCGCCCGCAGGAAATCCACCCGGCGGAACTCCGGCCAGTACGCCTCGGTGAACCATATTTCCGAGTATGCGCTCTGCCACAGCAGGAACCCGGACAGCCGCTGCTCGCCGGAGGTGCGAATCACCAGGTCCGGGTCCGGTTGGCCGGAGGTGTAGAGGTGCTGGCCGATGGCGTTCACGGTGATCGACTGGACCAGGTCCTCGCCGGTCTCGCCCGCGGCGATCTCCTGGCGGACCAGCGAGCGCACCGCGTCGGTGATCTCCTGTCTGCCGCCGTAGCCGACCGCGACATTGACGTGCACTCCGTTGCGGCCGTCGGTGCGCTCGGCCGCGGTGCGCATCCGCTTGGCGATCAGTTCGGGGAAGCCGTCGAGCGAGCCGACGATGCGCACGCTCCAGTTCTGCTCCGGCGCCGACAGCTCCTCGACCACGTCGGTGATGACCTCGAACAGCGTCTCCAACTCGTCGGGATCACGCTGGAGATTCTCGGTGGACAGCAGGTAGACGGTCACCATCTCGATGCCCTCGGCCTCGCACCAGCCGACCAGCTCGGCGATCTTCAGCGCGCCGACCCGATGGCCGTGACTGACGTCGGTGAAACCGTTCTCCCGCGCCCACCGGCGATTGCCGTCACACATCACCGCGACGTGCCGGGGATGCTGCTTGCCGGCCAGCTGCCTGGACAGCCGGGCCTCGTAGATGCGATACGGCAGACCCCGCACCTGACTCGGAAGTTCCACGCGGGCAACCCTACGCCTCGGCGACACGAACGCGGCATCGACCGCGATACGCCGGTACAGTGGCCAGGAGCACGCAAGTTACGGTTGCGTAGGTTACTGACGGGTTCAACTACCTCGTCTGCACTCGGTCCGGCGTGGGGCCGCGGAAAGACTGCTCCGGCTGTTCCCTTAGGAGGTACTCGTGTCCGAATCGGTCGGCGCCGCCGATGCGGCAACGGTCACACCGGTCCCCGCCACGGCGGGCGAAGCGCTCGCCGAGGCGCTGGTCAAACCGCGCATGCGGGGCTGGATCCACACCTGGGCCGTCGGCGTCGCGGCGATCGCGGCCGTCGTGCTGATCGCCACCGCGGGCACGGTCTCGGCGACCGCGGGATGGTCGACGCTGATCTACGGGCTCACCGTGTGCGGGCTGTTCGGCGTCAGCGCGGTCTACCACCGGGTGACCTGGCCGACCGCCCGCGCTCGCATCCGGATGAAGCGAGCGGACCACTCGATGATCTTCCTGTTCATCGCGGGCAGCTACACCCCCTTCGCCCTGCTCGGCCTGCCCGGACGAACCGGGCAGACGCTGCTGGCCGTGGTCTGGGCGGGCGCGCTGGCCGGAGTGGCGCTGAAACTGCTGTGGCCCGGCGCTCCCCGCTGGGTCGGCGTTCCGCTCTATCTGTTGCTGGGCTGGGCCATCGTGCCGGTGGCCGGACAACTGAACGGCCAGATCGGCATCGCACCGCTGATTTTGTTGCTGATCGGCGGCCTGTTCTACAGCGGCGGTGCGATCCTCTACGCCACGAAATGGCCGAACCCGTGGCCGGGGGTGTTCGGGCACCACGAGTTCTTCCACGCGGCCACGGTGCTCGCGGCGTTGACCCACTACGCGGCGGTCTGGCTCGTCGTCCTGCGCTGAGCGCATAGAGTCGACGCGGAGGGCGGACGAGAGGGCGGCGCAGGCGATGGAACGGTCATCGAGATCGCGACCCCTATGATCGCGAAGCTCGTCGTCTGGGCGCTCAAAGCGCGGGGTGGTCTGGCCGCTCTGGTCACCACGGCGAATCTCAGCGGCCTCGCGGTGATCGTCACCCAGCTGTGGCTGAACGGGTTCCTCGGCAGGCTGGGCACGGATTGGCTGCGGGCACTGGCCTTCGTCGGCATCTATCCGGCGGCGGGATTCCTGGCGGGCATCGTCCTGGCGGTGCGCGACCGCAAGGTGTACTTCGGCTGGCTCGACGCCGGGCGCAAGCCCACGGAGGTGGAGGCGCGGCGCTTGCTGCACCTACCCGTCGCGATCAGCATGCGCGCGATCGCGCTGTGGATTCCGGGGGTGATCGTGGCGACCGCGGTCTTCGCGCGGCTGAGCCCGGACAACGACCCCGGCGTGACGGCGTCGCTGTTCACGATCGGCGCCTTCGAGTCGGCGGCGGTCACCTTCCTGATCGTGGACCGGTTGATCCGGCCGACGATCCCGGTGGTCGCCCGGGTGCTCGGCTGGACCATGCACTGGAGTTCCTCTGTGCTGGTGCGGGTCGTGCTGACCTGGGCGGTGGCGGCCGCGCTTCCGCTGCTCATGCTGATCGTCGTGCTGGCCGACCCGGTAGCGGCCGCGCCCGACCGGGTCCGCACCGCCATCTACCTGTCCGCGGTCGGCATCGGAGTTGGCGCGCTGGCCACGGCGTTCCTCGCCCGCGCGGTCGCCGCGCCGATGCGCGTCCTGCGTCGCGCGCTGGACCGCATCGCGCAAGGCGATCTCGGCGTCCGGGTGCCGATCGGCAGCACCAGTGAGATCGGCCGGTTGGAGCATTCGGTCAACGAACTGGCGGCGAACCTGCGCGAGCGCGAGCGGATGCGTGAGGTGTTCGGCAGGCACGTCGGGGCCGAGGTGGCCGAGCGCGCGCTGGCTCGCGGGGCGGATCTCACCGGCGACGTGCGTGAGGTGTCGGCGCTGTTCGTCGATGTGACCGGGTCGGTGGAGCTGTCCACCGGGTTGCCGCCGCAGGACTTCGTGGCCAAGCTCAATCGGTTGCTCGCGATCGTCGTCGCGGCGACCGAGGAGAACAACGGACTGGTCAACAAGTTCGAGGGCGACGCGGCGCTGTGCGTCTTCGGAGCGCCGATCGCTTTGGGCGACAACGCGACTCCGGCACTGCGGGCGGCGCGCCGCATCCGGGACGAGGTGCTCGCCACCGGAGAACTCGACATCGGGATCGGCGTCGCGCGCGGCGGGGTCTTCGCGGGCGACGTCGGCTCCGACACCCGCCTGGAATTCACGGTGATCGGCGACGCCGTCAACGAGGCCGCCCGCCTCACCACGGCGGCCAAGGAGGTGCCGCGGCGAATCCTGGTGAGCCAAGCGGTGATCGAAGCCGCTACGGAACACGAGCGCGCCAAGTGGACGTTCTACGACACCATCGTGCTACGCGGCATGAAGAACCCCACGTTCTGCTGGACCGACATCGACACCTCCGGCGCCCGGCCCGAACACATCGAAACCCGCACCGATCAGCTGGACGGCCACGACCTGCCCGCCGACACCAACCCGGTCATCGAAATCCACACTGCCGCAGAGCCGCCCCGTGGCACCGAGTTGCCGGACGCCGAGTTCGACGCCCCGCCTCGGCGCTAGTCCTCGGCCGTCGGGCCGCCGGTGCACCGCCCGGTCCGCGAGGGGCCGACCACATTGCCCGGCTACGCCCTCCGTCGACGAAGCGTCCGACTCGAACCGTCTCTCGCCAACCGGCCGATGGCGGCCGGAGGTGCTGTCGTCAGTTTCGCCGAAGCGCCATCAGGAGCTCGTCGGGCGTGGAGACCGGGAGGTCGCAGACGGAGCCGCGGCAGACGTACGCGGCCGCGGCGTTGCGGACCAAGGGCCGATCGGCCAGCAGCGGGACGGCGTTCGGGGCCCCGGCAAGGACGACGGAGCCGCCGGGTGCGGCCGCACGGGCCGCGGCGAGCAACTCGGTGGGCTGGGCCGCCGATTCGGCGGCGATGGCGACCTGCAGCGGGCCACGCAAGGCCGCCTCGGCGACGGTGAGCCACTGGCCCGCCGAGCGCGGCGCGCGTGCCAGCACAATCGCGCCGCGCTCGAGGGTGCGGTCGGCCAGTTCCCGGTAGCGGGCGGCGCCTTCCGGGTCGCTCGCGGCCGCGGCGGTGAGCAGCGCTTCGGCCAGCGCGGAGGCGCCTGCGGGGGTGGCTCCGTCGATCGGGTCGCGGGGGCGGGCGACGAGGGTTTCGGCGTCGTCGGCGGTGTCGAACCAGCCGCCCGGCTGATCGGGGTCGGCGAAGTGTTCGATCGCGGTATCCAGCAGGCGTTGGGCGTCGTCCAGCCAGCCGAGGTCGCCGGTGGCCTGGTGCAGCGCTAGCAGGCCGGTGACCAGCCAGGCGTGGTCCTCCAGGACGGCGGGCGCCGCGCCGACGACGCCGCCGAGCGATGCACGTCGCAGCCGACCGTCCACCACGTGCTCGGCCAGCAGGAATCGCGCGCATCGGACGGCGGCGGCGGTCCACTCCGGTTCGTCCAGCGCGCCCGCGGCCTCGGCGAGCGCGGTGATCGCCATACCGTTCCATGCGGTGACCACTTTGTCGTCGCGTTCGGGTTGTGGGCGTCGATCGCGGGCGGCGATCAACGCGGCACGGACGTGTTCCAGCCGCGCGTGGTCCTCCGCCGTGGCGGGTTCGGCGTACCTGGTCAGCACCGAGGTGCACTGTTCGAAGTTTCCGGCGGTGGTGACGCCGAAGAACTCGGCCGCCCAGGCCCCGTCGATCGGGCCGAGCACGCCGGCCAGCTCGGCGGGCGTCCACACGTACGTCGCGCCTTCGACACCGGGCTTACCGGGCTCCAAGTGCGTGTCGGCGTCCAGCGCCGAGGCGAAACCGCCCTGCGGGGTCCCGAGGTCATCGAGGAGAAACCGCACGATTTCCCGGGTGACCCGGTGCGACAACGATTCCGGAAGCTCGGACCCGCTGCGGCGCGCGAGATGCGCGTAGGCGCGTAACAGCTGCGCGTTGTCGTAGAGCATTTTCTCGAAGTGCGGCACCACCCATGCCGCGTCGACCGAATACCGCGCGAACCCGCCGCGCAGCTGGTCGTAGATGCCGCCGCGCGCCATGGCCTCGGCGGTGCGGGCGACCACCTGGAACACCGCCGGGTCACCGGTCCGCTCCCAGTGCCGCAACAGTCCCTCGAGCAGCGCCGACGCCGGGAATTTGGGAGCGCCGCCGAATCCGCCGTGCTCGGCGTCCTCGTCGCGCAGCACGGCGGCGACGGCATGGGCGAGCAGCTCCGGGGTGATCGTCAGGTCCGCGTCGGGCAGTCCCGCCGCTTGGTCGCGCAGCGCAGCAGCCACCTGCGCGGAGGCCTGATTCACTTCGTCGCGCCTGGTGCGCCAGGTCTCCGTGACCGCCGTGAGCAGCTGGGTGAAGGACGGCATGCCGCCGCGCGGGAGCTTCGGGTAATAGGTGCCGCAGTAGAACGGTTCCCCGTCCGGCGTCAGGAAACAGGTCATCGGCCAGCCGCCTTGCCCCGTCATCGCGACCGTCGCATTCATGTAGACCGCGTCCAGGTCTGGTCGCTCCTCCCGGTCCACCTTCACGCAGACGAAGTTCTCGTTCATCTGATCGGCGGTGGCCTGGTCCTCGAACGACTCGTGCGCCATCACGTGGCACCAGTGACAGGACGCGTACCCCACCGACAGCAGAACGGGCACGTCCCGCTCCCGCGCTTCGGCCAGTGCCTCCGCGTCCCACTCCCGCCAGTGCACCGGGTTGTCCGCATGCTGCCGCAGGTACGGGGACGTCGCCTCTCCGAGCCGGTTCATGGCTCCACCGTACGACCCTTCCCGCCGCCGTGTGGGTACGCCGTCCTTGACTCTCCCGCGGCGGGAGACGACACGGTCGAGGAATGAAAATCGATCTGGCCCGAACCGATGGCCACTACTACGGAGCGAGCACGCGACCTGTGGTCCGGACATTCAGCGCATACGACTACGTGACGGTCGAAGGAATCGGGGACCCTGACGGCCCGGTCTACGCGGCGGCGGTGCAAACGCTCTACCGGGCCGCGTACGGCGCGAAGAAGGCGGCGAAAGCCGCAGGGCAGGACTTCGTCGTGCCCAAACTCGAGGGCCTGTGGTGGGTCGATTCCGACGCTCCGCCACTGACGGTGCCACGCGACCGATGGCACTGGAAACTGCTGATTCGCATGCCGGAAGTGGTGACGGCCGACATGGTGACCGGCGCGTCCTTCGAACGACTCACCGAGGGCGAGGCGATCCAGGTCCTGCACCTGGGCCCGTACGCGACCGAGCCCGAGACCCTGGCTCGCATGGACGCCCTCATGGCGGCCGAGGGATGGGCGCACCACGGCCGCCACCACGAGATCTACTTGTCCGACCCGCGCCGGACACCGAACGAGAGGACGAAAACCATTCTGCGTCAACCGGTTCGCCGCACGCTCACGTCTCAGTAAGGAGCCGGCGCGCTCGGCTCGGCACGCCACGGCCCCGACGGGCCGGGGGCCGAACGTCAGAGCCGGGTCGAGCAGATGCCGGTCCCAGGAGCGGACCGCGAGGTCGGCCAGAACGCCGGAAACCGTAATGGTGTCGCGCCTGGCCGGCGCGGCAAGCGTCTGGCCGTCATCGGCCCAGAAGGTCACCGCCACCATCGGCCATACGCCGCCCGGCTTTGGTTCCATAGCAAATTGAGCTGCGCCGGTTGCATAGGACCGATTGCAGTTCTACCCGAACCGGGTGCGCAGGCAACGGATACTTCCGATACACGCGATCGGCTGCGGGTTCGAGTCACGTCCGGATCGTTTCGATCCGGTGGCTCAATTGGTAGAGCAGTCCACGGCAGGGTTTCCGGATCCACAGGGCTCGGTTCGCTCGAGCCGGTATACCCGTCGCCACCCAGAACTCGGGCGCCCGAACTTCGCGCGGGAAGCGGCTGGGCATATCGTCTGCTTTCCGCGGAACTGCCTGCCGGAATGACTCGTCGAAAATCTTCGGCACAGTTGAAGGTTTCGACACACCCGCCGAAAACGACGGACTACGTGCGCGCCAGTACCTCGCGTCCGACGTACGCCAACAGTCTGCGGTGTGCCGGTTCGTCGTCGGCGACCAGCACCTCGGGACCGAAAATGCCGGGCGCGCGGAAGGAATCGATGCCACCCGCGGCCTGCATGGTGGCGAGCAATTCGCCACACAACTCGTCGTCGGCCAGATCCGGCCGATCGATGGCCACCGCGATATCCACCCCGTGCACGAGAATCTCGGTGAGATGCACCAGCGCGGCCGCGGGGCCGGGCAGTTCACCGAGCGAGATGCCCACCGTGCCGTCCAGCGCATCGGGCCGGTGCCAGGCCGCGCGGTCCACCTCGGCCGCCGCGGCGTACGCGCCCTGCGGATCACCGCCGAGCCAGTCGGATTCGTGGTCGGCGCCGGTATCCATGCCGCTCAGGGCCGCCGCGAAGATGTGCATACCGCCGACCGTGTGGTTGAGAACGGTGCGGACATCCCAGTCCCGGCACGGCGTCGGCGTCGTCAGATCCGCTCCTCCCACGGCGGCGACGATCGCTCCGGTCGCGTCCAGTGCACGGTCGATCTGTCCGATCACGTTGTCCATGAGCTTCCTTCGGTCGAGCGGTTTGGCTGAATTGGTAACACAGGACACCGACAAGCGCGCGGCAATGCGAACTCCACCTTGCGTCGAGATAGTTGCCGACAGTGTGCTTCTCGTGACCGCGAAGGAAATTCGGATGCGCGGGCCGGACGGCCCCGCTCCCCTCGGTGGTGTGACCGGTGCGCAGGCACTTCCACTTCTAATGGACAGGTTGCGGGTTCGAGTCCCGCCCGGACCCCATGGTCAGATAGCTCAATGGCAGAGCGGTATGTTCCGTCGCCGAATTTCATCTCGGGCGTACCACCACCGAATTCGCGCACGCGCGAAGCGGGACGTCTCGCTCGGGCGAAGATTCGGCGCTTGTCCGGTGCGCAGGCGACGGTTGCTTCGGATTCAATTCCTGCCGAGACCATTTCGGTCGCTCGATACGGCGAGCAGCCCGTCGCCGCTTTTCCTCGGACATTCCGCTCCGAAAAATGGGTTGCGGCAAATCTTTTCGTCTCGGGTGCCGCTCTACACGTGGAGCCTGGCCGGATACCGCCACGGGCATGCCCCCAGCGGCACCCCGCACCGGCACGCCTTCGGCGGCCTGACCGACGCGGCGTTCCGGATGATCCGGCTGTTGGAGGCGGGACGCGACGCCGACTGGCCGTTCTGAACGGCGGCGGGGCCGAGATCGCCTCCCGACCTCGGCCCGTGGGTCCACCGGACCACCGGCACGCCTTCGGCGGCCTGACCGACGCGGAGTTCCGGACCATCCCGCTGCTGGCAGCGGGACGCGACGCCGACTGGCCGTTCTGCTCCGCGGCCTACCCGAGCACCGGATAGTTGGCCCGGATGACGCCGTGCGGGTCGCGGGCGCGCTTGATCTCGCGCAGCCGGTTCAGCGTCGCGGCGTCGAAAGCGGCCTCGGCCGTCTCGCCGGGCGTGAGGAAGGTATACGGCTTGTGGCCGCTGATCTGCCCGCTCACCGCGTCGACGATGGCGGTGCGCCGCGCCTCGACCGCATCGCGCAGGTGCGGCAGCCCGAGACCAAGGCAGTAGAGGAGGTACGGCTCCGCGATCGGGCCGCGCGCGCCACCACCGGGCCGGGCTTCGGCCAGGGCGCCGCCCAGGTGCCGGATCTGCACATTGGCCAGCGGGGCGACCGGTTCCTCGATCAGGGTCTTGACCACGGCGTCGCCGAGATCGGTGAGCTGCTCCGCACGGGACAGCGACGGGCTCGGGTCCGTGGGTTCGGCGGTGACCGCGCCGATGTCGGCGGCCCCGAACACGCCGCGCCTGTCGAGAATGAGATCTTTGATGGCGTCCAGCGCGGTCAGCAGCGTCCGTCCACGATCAGGATCACCCAGATACACCGCGTCCACGCCGACCATCGGCGGTGCGTCCGGGATCTGCAAACGCTGGAACCACACCGACAGTTCGTCCGGAGCCGCCGCGGTGATCTCCTGGAATGCGTCGAACACCTCGCGAATCCGCGTTTGCGGCCACAGCATGCGGCCGCCGAACAGCTCCGGCGCGGGAAACAGGTCGAACTCGAGCGCCGTCACGACGGCGAAGTCGCCGCCACCGCCGCGCAACGCCCAGAACAGGTCCGGATCGTCCTCGGCCGTAACCCGGCGCGCAGCGCCCTCCGCGTCGACGATCTCGAACCCGCGCACCGCGTCGGCGGCCCAGCCGTGCTTGCGGCCGAACCAGCTCATGCCGCCGCCGAGGGTGTAGCCGGTCACGCCGACGACCGGATTGCTGCCCGCGAGACCGGTCAGCCCGTGCCTGGCCGCGGCCGCCTGCACCCGACCCCACGGCACTCCGGCGCCGACGCGCGCCACCCGACGCCGGGGATCGATCTCGATGCCGTCCAAATACCCGGTGCGCAGCAGGATCGCCTCGGGCACGCCACCGGACGCGCCGTGTCCGGTCGGTTGGGTGACCACCGGCACGCCCACGCGGCCCGCGTACCGGACCACGGCCGCGACGTCACCGGCGTCTCCGGCCCGCACCACGGCGGCCACCGGCTGGTCGACGGTCGTCGTCCAGGGCCGCGCCGCCGTTTCGAAGCCCTCGTCACCGGCCACCAGCACGCGGCCGGGCAGCGTGGCCCGCAGTTCGTCGAATGTCATTGCTCGTCCTGACTCTCAGCGTTCGGAAGCAGACGCGCGCGGGAACCGGGGTGTCGGCTTTCGACGAAAGGCCGTGGTTCGCGCCGCGACTACCTCATTGACGAAAGAGAGCGCGGAAAGGTAACAACGAGCAGGTCAGCGAGGGTTTCGCCGCTCAGCCGGATTCGGCTCGGCCTTCGGGGTCGGCGCCCTTCGATTCCTCGGCACGGCGGGTGATGCCGTGCTCGGTGCCCTCGTCGGCCTCCTGGTCCGGTTCCGGGTGCTCGGGCTCGAAGGTCGCAGGCAGGCCCTTGATGTGCCGGTTCATCGACCGGACCAGCAGGAAGGTGCCCGCGAGCAGAATCAGGATGATGACCAGGCCGAGCGGCGACGCCTTGCCGAACTCGGGGCCGGTCGGCGTTCCGGGTGTCTGGGCGAGCAGGACGAACGTCACGACCGCTCGTCCTCGATGCCCGCGAACAGGTCGGTCTCCGGCAGCTCGGTGCGCACGCGAGTCTTGGCCAGCTCGAACTCCTCGGTCGGCCACAACCGCTGCTGCATCTCCATCGGAATGGCGAAGAACGCGCCGTTCGGATCGATCTGCGTCGCGTGCGCGCGCAAGGCGTCGTCGCGCTGCGGGAAGTACTTGGCGCAGTCGATCTGGGTGGTGATCCTGGCGAACATGTCACCGCGCTCGGCGGCGTACTTGCGCATCCGGTCCAGCCACTCCTGCAGCGGGAACGGTTCGCCGACGCGCTCGTACTCCGCGGCGAAGATCTCCATCCGCTTCATGCTGAAGCCGTGGTCGTAGTACAGCTTGAGCGGCGTCCACGGCTCGCCCGCGCCAGGGAAACGCTCGGGGTCGCCCGCCGCCTCGAACGCCGCCATCGACACCTCGTGGCAGCGGATGTGGTCGGGGTGCGGGTAGCCGCCGGTCTCGTCGTAGGTGGTCATCACGTGCGGCTTGAACTCACGCACCACGCGCACCAGGGCCTCGGTGGCCTCCTCCAGCGGAACCAGCGCGAAGCTGCCCTCGGGCAGCGGCGGCAGGGGGTCTCCCTCGGGCAGGCCCGAGTCGACGAAACCGAGCCAGTGCTGGCGCACGCCGAGCGCACGGGCCGCGGCGGCCATCTCCTCACGGCGGATCTCGTGGATCCGCTCCAGGACGCCGGGCGTGTCCATGGCCGGGTTCAGGATGCTTCCACGCTCTCCGCCGGTCAGCGTCACGACGAGGACGTCGTGTCCTTCGTCGGCGTAACGGGCGGTCGTCGCGGCACCCTTGCTGGATTCGTCGTCTGGGTGGGCGTGCACCGCCATGAGGCGAAGGCCACTCACGTCTCGTTCTCCGTCGCTCTCGGTCGCGGGTGTCGGGGCTTCGTTACCTATAGTTCCATTCGACCCACATTTGTTCCGACGTACCCCCCGGGAGCGACCACGATGAGCCAGCCCGCGCCGGAGAGCGGCGGCGACGCGAAGGCGGCGTCTCCCGGCGGACCCCCGCCCGACCGCTACGGCACCGGGCCACGCAAGCCGCGCCGCTGGATCGTGCCGGTGCTCGGGGTGCTGGTGGTGCTCGCCGGGCTCGGCGTGGCCTACCTGGGCTATCAGAAGTACGGGCCGGAGGACATCGAGGCCGAGCAGCTCGGCTACGTCGTCGTCGACGACTCGACCATGACCATCCACCTCAAGGTCACCCGGGCCGACCCGCAGCAGCCGGTGGTGTGTTTCGTCCGCGCGATGGCTCGCGACGGCTCCGAACTCGGCCGCAGGGAAGTGCTGATCGAGCCGTCGAGCAGCGGGACGGTCGAGTTGACCACCGTCGTGCGCTCGTCCGCGCGTCCCGTGTCGGGCAGCGTGTACGCGTGCAGCGATCGGGTACCCAGCTATCTGCGAGTTGGCTGATTTCCGCGCATAAACCGGCGATTTGCCCGCGAAATTAACTCCGACCTGCACATTTGTGAATCATGCTAAAATGGCGTGATACACGGTTCCGGAGCTCGGAGCCGTGTTTGCTGCATTGGCGGCCAGCGCTGAGGGTTCGGGCTTGCGATTTCGCCCGTGACCGGGGCCTGTCGGGGTTCGATGAACTTCCCAGGATCGCTCTAGCCGTCGACTGGCGCGTGCCCGCTTCCGGGTGGGCACACGCCGGTGCTCAGGGAATCCCGGCCTGCCGGGAACAACTACTAGGGAGTGATCGAGATGACTGAGACGCAAGTGACCTGGCTGACCCCGGAGTCGCACGACAGGCTCAAGAGCGAACTCGACGCGCTCATCGCCAATCGTCCGGTCATCGCCGCCGAGATCAACGAACGCCGGGAAGAGGGCGACCTCAAGGAGAACGGCGGATACCACGCCGCGCGCGAGGAGCAGGGTCAGCAGGAGGCGCGCATTCGCCAGCTGCAAGAGCTGCTGAACAACGCCAAGGTCGGCGTCGCACCGACCAAGTCCGGCGTAGCGCTTCCCGGGTCGGTCGTCAAGGTCTACTACGACGGCGACGAGACGGACACCGAAACCTTCCTGATCGCCACCCGCGAGGAGGGTCTCCGCGATTCCAAGCTGGAGACGTACTCGCCGAACTCGCCCCTCGGTGGCGCGCTCATCGACGCCAAGGTGGGCGAGACCAGGGAATACACGCTGCCCAATGGGAACACGATGAAGGTCACCCTGCTCAGCGCCGAGCCCTACCACAGCTGACGCTCTCGGTCGCGCCGCCACGGCGGGCCGATACCCCCGCGGACACGAGCGGCCGCGCCCGATCATCGGGTGCGGCCGCTTCCTCATGTCCGTGAACCTAGCTCAACGCCTGCTCGATGTCCGCGAGCAGGTCGCTGACATCCTCGATGCCGACCGAAAGCCGCACCAAGTCCGCGGGCACCTCCAGCTCGGAACCTTCGGTGGAGGCGTGCGTCATCGCGGCCGGATGCTCGATCAGCGACTCGACACCGCCCAGGGACTCGGCGAGGGTGAAGACCTCGGTCCGCGCGCAGAATTTCCGCGCGGCTTCGACGTCACCATTGAGGCGCACCGAGATCATCCCGCCGAAGCGCCGCATCTGCTTCGCCGCGACGGCATGGCCCGGGTGCTCCGGCAGGCCGGGGTAGATCACATGCGAGATCGACGGGTGCCCGGACAGGAACTCCGCGATGGTTTCGGCGTTGTCGCAGTGCCGATCCATCCGCAGGGCGAGGGTCTTGGTGCCGCGCAGCGTGAGGAACGCGTCGAACGGGCCCGGCACCGCGCCCGCACCGTTCTGCAGGAACGCGAACGCCGCGTCGAGTTCCGGATCGTCGGTGATCAGCGCGCCGCCGATGACGTCGGAGTGGCCGCCGAGGTACTTGGTGGTGGAGTGCACCACGATGTCGGCGCCGAGCAGCAGCGGCTGCTGCAGGTAGGGCGTCGCGAAGGTGTTGTCGACGACCAGTTTCGCGCCCGCCGCGTGCGCGACGTCGGCCAGCGCGGGGATGTCGCCGATGCTCAGCAGCGGGTTGGTCGGGGTTTCGATCCACACCAGCTTGGTGTTCGGCCGGATCGCGGCGCGCATCTCGTCCACGTTGAACACGTGCGCGGGCGAGTGCTCGATCCCCCACTGGCTGAAGACCTTGTCGATCAGCCGGAAGGTGCCGCCGTAGGCGTCGTCGGGGATCACGATGTGATCGCCCGGACGCAACGTCGCCCGCAGCGCACAGTCGGTCGCGGCCATGCCGGACGCGAACGCCCGGCCGTAGCGGCCCGATTCCAGCGCGGCGAGGTTCGCTTCCAGTACCGACCGCGTCGGGTTGCCGGTGCGGGCGTATTCGAAACCGCCGCGCAACCCGCCCACGCCGTCCTGGGCGAACGTCGAACTCGCGTAGATGGGCACATTCACCGCGCCGGTCTGCGGATCGGGTTCATACCCGGCGTGCACGGCCCGTGTGGAGAATCCCAGCTCGCTCATGGGGCTCAGCCTAATCGGGGCGATTCCCAGGCAACTTCCCGGTGTAGGCATATCGCCGCTGCGTACGCAGGCGAAACGGACGAATCCGCACAACGGCGTCGGCATAGCGGGATGGCGCCCCTCGATCCGATCGAATTACACCGACGTCACCACCAGCATGGAAATCTTGCACCTAAGCAAGGGGCGTGAGTTCGGTCTCACTATTTCGCCGCCCCTTTAGGCTGAGTCCATGGTCACTGTGGAAGAACTGTTCGCCACCGACACGCTGCTGTCCGACGACGAGCGCGAGATCCGGGACACCGTCGCGAGCTTCGCGACGCAGCGACTGCGCCCGCACGTCGCGGAGTGGTTCGAGGCGGGCGCCTTCCCGGCCCGCGAGCTCGCCCCTGAGCTGGGCGCGCTGGGACTGCTCGGCATGCATCTGGAGGGGTACGGCTGCGCGGGCATGTCGGCCACCACCTACGGTCTGGCCTGCCAGGAGTTGGAGGCGGTGGACTCCGGCATCCGCAGCATGGTCTCGGTCCAGGGGTCGCTGGCGATGACCGCCATCCACAAATTCGGCTCCGAGGAACAGAAACAGCAGTGGCTGCCGGAGCTGGCCGCCGGCCGCGCGCTCGGCTGTTTCGGGTTGACCGAGCCGGACTTCGGTTCGAATCCGGGCGGCATGCGCACCCGGGCGAAGCGCGACGGCTCCGATTGGGTGCTGAGCGGCTCGAAGATGTGGATCACCAACGGCTCGGTGAGCGATGTCGCGGTGGTCTGGGCGCAGACCGAGGACGAAGGCAGGCAGGTGATCCGCGGATTCCTGGTCCCGGCCGGGACGCCCGGGTTCACGACGCGGGAGATGCACCGCAAGCTGTCGCTGCGCGCGTCGATCACCGCGGAACTGGACCTGGACGAGGTTCGCCTGCCCGCGGACGCGGTGCTGCCGGGGTCGAGGGGGCTGGCCGCGCCGCTGGCCTGCCTGAGCGAGGCGCGCTTCGGCATCGTCTTCGGCGCGCTCGGCGCGGCGCGCGAGTGCCTGGCGGCCACCATCGAGTACGCAAGGACCCGCGAGGTGTTCGACAAGCCGCTGGCCGCCTACCAGCTCACCCAGGCCAAGCTGGCCGACATGGCGCTGGAGTTCGGCAAGGGCCAGCTGCTCGCTCTGCACATCGGACGGCTGAAGGACCGCGGCGCGGTCACGCCGGAGCAGGTGAGCGCGGGCAAGCTGAACAGCACGCGCGAGGCCATCGCGATCGCCCGCGAGTGCCGAACCATCCTGGGCGCCAACGGCATCACGCTCGACTACCCGGTCTTGCGCCATGCGAACAATCTGGAGTCGGTGCTCACCTACGAGGGCACCGCGGAGGTACACCAGCTCGTGCTGGGCCGGGCGTTGACCGACGCGAACGCTTTCCGCTGACGAGCCGTTCGGTGGCGGAGCCGCGTAGCGACCGCGCGCTCCGCTGATCCGCCCCGTCCCGGCATGATGCCGCCGGGCGTGGTGCGGAACGCGGCGAAAAGGGTGCGGATGGATTGCCGGATGCCGTTCGCCGACGGCATCCGGGCGAATCCGCCCTTTCCGCGCCGGACCACCGTTCTGTAGCCGATCGGACGCCGACTCGGTCGCGACGCGGATCACGATCTCCGAGAAGGGATTCGGGTCTGCGCGAGCCGCGCACGGACACTACTGTCGGTGCATGTCGTCGATCCGCGCCGCCGAGATTTTCGCGGCACTGTCGCTGACCACCGATCTCGCCGCCGGTATGCCGTTCGAGAAGGGGCTGGCCACTTGCCTGGTCGCCACCGACCTGGCCGCGCGGATCGGGCTGCCGGAAGCCGATCGCCGCGCGGTCTTCCATGCCGCCCTGCTCGGCGATCTCGGATGTACCGGCCGCGCCTCGGAGAACGCGCAGGCGTATGCCGACGACATCGCCTTCCAGCGCGCCTGCCATGTGCTGGATCCGGGCGATTCCGCCGTCTTCACCGAGCAACTGCGCCGATTCGGCGGCTGGGCGCCCGCCGCCCAATCGGCGCTGCGCAATCGGTTCGTCGCCCGGTTGCGGTCCGGCGCAACGCAGGCGCTGCGCTCGTCGAGCGAGGTCGTCGAGGCGCTCGGATCGCACCTGGGTCTGCCGGATGCCTCGGTCCGCGCCCTGACCGAGGTGGAGGAACGCTGGGACGGACTGGGTGCGCCGAACCGGCTGCGCGGGGAATCCATTTCGATCGCGGGCCGCGTTCTGCACGTGGCCGAACAGGCGGTGCTCGCGCTCGACGCGGTCGGCGATGAACTCGCGACCGCGTCGGGCCACGGCAACGCGCATCCGGCTGCCCCGCACGACAGAACACGCTCCGCCCTGGGCACTGTGGCGAGACGGCAGGGCGTCGTTCTCGACGAGTTGCGGCGCCGGGCCGGCGGCCATCTCGACCCAGACCTGGTGGCCGTCTGCGATGCCGATGCCATCCGCGCGGTGCTCGACGTTCCCGACCTGCTGGCCGCCGTCCTCGCCGCGGAACCGGGGACGCGGTCTTCGCTTCCGTCCGCCGAACTCGATCGGCCCGGTCTGGCGCTGGCCATGATCGTCGACTTGAAAGGCCGTTACCTGCTGGGGCATTCGGCGCACGTGGCCGGGCTCGCCGATGCCGCGGCCGTCCGGATGGGCGTGCCCGTCGACGAAAGAGCGGCACTGCGCGCCGCCGCCCTGCTGCACGATCTCGGCCGGGTCGCGGTGTCGAGCGCGGTCTGGGACCGTCGCGGCCCGCTGGGACCCTGGGACTGGAAACGCGTTCGGCTGCAGAGTCTTCGGACCGAGCGCATCCTGCGCCGTTGCCCCGGGCTGGCGGCGCTGGCCGATCTCGCGGCGGGTCACCACGAACGACTCGACGGCAGCGGCTACCCGCGGGGCAAGCGCGACCTTCCACCCGGTGCTCGATTGCTCGCGGCCGCCGATGTTTTCGCGGCCTGCACCGAAGCGCGGCCCTATCGCCCCGCCGCCCGGCCCGAGGAAGCCGCTGCCCAACTGGCGGCCGAGGTCGCCGCGGGCCGACTGGACGGCGATGCCTGTGCCGCCGTCGTCCGTGCCGCCGCGGACGACACCACCATCCCCGCTGTCCACGGCCTGTCCGAGGCCGAGACCGACATCCTCCGGCTGAGGGCCCGCGGCCGCTGCGGCCGGGAGATCGCCGCGGAACTGCTGTTGCCCGAGCGCGCCGTCACCCACCATCTGGCCGAAATCCGCTCCAAGACCGGCCGCCACACCCGGGCGGGCGCGGCCGTCTTCGCGATGACCCACCAGATCCTCCCCGGCTGACTCGCTCGCGCGCGGATACGTCCGCGCACCCGCGACGACCTGTGCTGAGCTGCGCCGGGCCCGCGAAACCGCACCTCACAGGCATGTGCGGGCGGAAGCTAGCGCATTGTTACGTCTTGTCATTCAAGTGCCATGTGGGTGTCACCGGTAGGCCAGCGAAAGCGCGCATTCTTTAGAGGGACCCGGCATTGGGGCGATGCCTCCACCACCACACCATCGGAGGTGCACGATGCACAGCTTGTCGATCGACCGCGGCGTACGGCGGTCCGTTCCGAATGCACTGGGAGTCTGCCATGTTCGTGCGTGACCATCTGCCACGACGCTCGCACGGCGTCGTACGGCCGCTGCCGGATCAGCGCGAACTGGTCGCCGCCTTCGGCGGGCACCCGAGCGAGTCGGGCGAAGACCACCCCCTGGTCGGCTGGGCCAGGACGCTGGCAGCGCTGCACCGGCAGCGCCACTCCGATCCGCTGGCCGCCGCTGGAATAGATTGCCGCCGCGCCGAACTGGTGGCCACGATCGATGCGTGGGTGGTCGACCGACTGCCCCGAAGGCGTACGACCGACCATTTGCGCAGCGAATCCATCGGCGCCACGGTCGACCGCATGGCCGCCGCCCACGTCCACGCCAGCCATCTGCTGCACACCGCCGAGAAAGTGTCCGACACCCGGGTGCACGCGGCCTGGTACCGACTGGCGCTGCTGGCCGACGAATGGACCGACCTGATCACCGGCGGCGTCCGCGAAACGGTCCGCGGCAGGAGACCGGCATAGGCGTTCGGCCGGAAGCCGCCGTGACTCGGCTTCCGGGTTCGCCGCTCGCCG
The DNA here is from genome assembly GCF_044452545.1 of Nocardia sp. NPDC051900. Taxonomy (NCBI): domain Bacteria; kingdom Bacillati; phylum Actinomycetota; class Actinomycetes; order Mycobacteriales; family Nocardiaceae; genus Nocardia; species Nocardia sp. NPDC051900. Next base: position 148,780 of record NZ_JBITBU010000007.1, read on the forward strand.
TGGTCTCGTCTACTTCCCGATGTTGCCCGTGCTGAGGAAACCGAGCAGGTCGTGGCGGGTGATCACGCCGACGGGCTTGCCGTCCTCGACGACCATCAGCGCGTCGGTGTCGGAGAGCGCCTTCGTCGCGGCGGAGATGGGCTCGCCCGAACCGATCAGCGGGAAGGAGGGGCTCATGTGCTGGGCCACCGAATCGGTCAGGTTGGCCCGGCCCTCGAAGACCGCCGACAGCAGGTCGCGCTCGGACACGCTGCCCGCGACCTCGCCCGCCATGACCGGCGGCTCGGCGCCGACCACGGGCATCTGGGAGACGCCGTACTCGCGCAGGATCTCGATCGCGTCGCGCAGCGTCTCCGACGGGTGGGTGTGCACCAGGTCCGGCAGCTCGCCGGACTTGCCGCGCAAGACGTCGCCCACGAGCGGTTCGGCCGTGCCGTCCAGCCGTTCGCGCAGGAACCCGTAGGAACTCATCCACTCGTCGTTGAAGATCTTCGACAGGTAGCCGCGTCCACCGTCGGGCAGCAGCACCACGACCACCGCGTCCGGGTCGCGCCGCGCCACCTCGACGGCCGCGACGACCGCCATGCCGCAGGAACCGCCGACCAGCAAGCCTTCCTCGCGGGCGAGCCTACGGGTCATCTCGAAGGAATCCGCGTCGGAGACCGCGATGATCTCGTCCGGCACCGCGGGGTCGTAGGCCGACGGCCAGAAGTCCTCGCCGACGCCCTCGACCAGGTACGGCCGCCCGGTGCCGCCCGAGTACACCGAACCCTCCGGGTCGGCGCCGATGATCCGCACCTTCCCGCCGGAGACCTCCTTGAGGTAACGGCCGGTGCCGGTGATGGTGCCGCCGGTGCCGACACCCGCCACGAAGTGGGTGACCTTGCCGTCGGTGTCGCGCCAGATCTCCGGGCCGGTCGTCTCGTAGTGGCTTTCCGGGCCGCCCGGGTTGGAGTACTGGTCGGGCTTCCACGCGCCATCGATCTCGCGAACCAGGCGGTCGGAGACGCTGTAGTAGCTGTTCGGGTGGTCCGGCGGCACGGCGGTCGGGCAGACCACGACATCGGCGCCGTAAGCCCGCAGCACGTTGCGCTTGTCCTCGCTGACCTTGTCCGGGCAGACGAACACGCACTTGTAGCCGCGCTGCTGCGCGACCAGGGCGAGGCCGACGCCGGTGTTGCCGGACGTGGGCTCGACGATGGTGCCGCCGGGCCGCAGCTTCCCGGACCGCTCGGCGGCGTCGATCATCTTCACCGCGATCCGGTCCTTGGAGCTGCCGCCCGGGTTCAAGTATTCGATCTTGGCCGCCACCAGCCCCGCGTTCGGTCCCACGACCGAGTTCAACCGGACCAGCGGCGTGTTGCCGATGAGATCCACGACATGATCCGCGATGCGCATGGCCCCCATAGTTGCAGACGCACTAACTGTGAGTTCGCGCACGCCGTGTGCAGCGGCCGCGGACTACCGGCGAACCGGCGCCCGCGGCCTTAGGATCGCTGCCATGAGGCAGCCGAACATCGCCCGCGCCGCAATGCTTCTGGCCGGATCGGCAGTGGCCCTAGTGGTCGGATCCGGCGCTCCAGCGGAGGCGGCCACCGTCGAATTCCCGCAGGTGCCGACGCTCGCGCGCGGCGGCCTGTGCTGGACAAGCATCCGCACCTGGGCTGACACCGGTCCGGAATGGCCCGGACGCGCCATCCTCAACGTGCGCGCGCTGCCCGTGAACGGCATCGGGCCGGGCTCCTACCCGCTGGCGCCGCTGTGCGAGGTCCGCACCACCGTGGCGTGGCGCAACGTCACCACCGGTGCGACGGGCAGCTACGACAACATCGTGGTCACCGGCATCTACGGCAGCATCCAATACGCGCTGTTCCAGGACACCGGCCCCGGCCTGGTCGAGGTCACCATCTCCACCGACGCGGCGAGCATCCCGGCCCGCGGCAGCTTCGTCGTACCGGGCTGACCTCGGCGAATCGGGACGCGCACATTTCGGGCCTGCCTCGCGGCGACCTCGCCGTCGCGGTCCCGAGCTGACCCGAGCGGGTGTTCTCCACACACGTTTGCCGACGACAGTGCGGGGTCAGAGGACCGCTGGGCAGCTGCGCCCCCTGCTCAGCAGCAGCCGAAGCCAGGTCCTCGATCCTGCTGCGACGCGCTGCGCACACGCGACGGTCCGCGATCACAGAACGCTCCACGCGCACCGGATTCTCGATGGCCGACTCGGCGACCGTCCGGCTGCTGATCGTCGGTGGCCTATCGCCCGACCATCCGTCGACGCACCCGCGACGCCTGGCAGCCCGCGGCGGCTGCCGGTGCGCCTATGTTCGCCGCTGGTCGACTCGGCGGATTTTCGTAAAATTCCTGGCGTGAGCGCACCTCAGTTTCGCTGGCGCGCGGCCGCGCTGACCGGTGCCGCGGCCGTGCTCGCCGGTTCCGGCGCGGGGACCGCGTGGTGGGCGACCTACCGTCTGCTCATGGCGCAGGCGGGCGTCGCGCGCGGAGTGATCGGCCGGGACACCTCGAAGCCGCCGGAAGCCGACGGCATCTACACCGCGGGCTGCGCGGAGCCCGAGCTGTGGCGTGCGGGCAAGCACGCCGACCTCCATCTGATGATCTTCGGCGACTCCACCGCGGCGGGCCTCGGCTGCGCGGTGGCCGACGAGGTGCCGGGCGTGCGCTTGGCCCGAGGACTCGCCGAGGCGACCGGGCAGCGGATCCGCCTGAGCACCAAGGCGATCTCCGGCGCCACGTCCAAGGGCCTGGCCGGGCAGGTGGACGCGATGTTCGTCGCGGGCCCGCCGCCGGATGCCGCGGTCATTCTCGTCGGCGCCAACGACGTCACCAAGAAGCACTCGATCCGCGCCTCCGCACGCAGGCTCGCCGCCGCGGTCGCCCGGTTGCGCCGCGCCGACGCGGTGGTGGTGGTCGGCACCTGCCCGAATCTCGGCACGGTGGCGGCCATTCCCCAGCCGCTGCGCACCGTCGTGCAGAACTGGAGCGTGCGGCTGGCCAAGGCGCAGCACGTGGCGACGACGGTCGCGGGCGGGCAACCCGTGCGCATGGGTTACCTGCTCGCCCCCGAGTTCCGCGCCGCGCCGGAGCTGCTGTTCGCCGCCGACGGCTTCCACCCGTCGGCGGCCGGCTACGAACTGGCCGCAGCGCAATTGCTCCCGGCGCTGCTGGAGGCACTGGGCGGGACAGGCGCTTTCGGTCCTCGGCGACGGGACGTAGATTCGGTACGAACCCGTGAGTAACAACTCCGGTTCGCCAGAACCGTCCGACCCAAGGAGTCCTCATGCCTGAGGCCGTCATCGTTTCGACCGCACGCTCCCCGATCGGCCGGGCCCGCAAGGGTTCGCTGGTCGACCTGCGGCCCGACGATCTGACCACGCAGATTGTGCGGGCAGCGCTCGACAAGGTGCCTGCCCTGGACCCCGCCCAGATCGACGACCTGATCCTGGGCTGCGGCTCGCCTGGCGGTGAGCAGGGCTTCAACATCGCCCGCGTCGTCGCCGTCCAGCTGGGCTACGACTTCGTGCCGGGCACCACGGTGCACCGGTACTGCGCGTCGTCGCTGCAGACCACCCGCATGGCCTTCCACGCGATCAAGGCGGGCGAAGGCGACGTGTTCATCTCCGCGGGTGTGGAGACCGTGTCGCGCTATGTGAACGGATCCGCCGACAGCTGGCCCAACACGCAGAACCCGCTGTTCGCCGAAGCGCAGCAGCGCACCGCGAAGACCGCCGAGGGCGGCGCGGGCATCTGGCACGACCCGCGCGAGGACGGCCTGATCCCGGACGTCTACATCGCGATGGGCCAGACCGCCGAGAACGTGGCGACCTCCACCGGCATCACCCGCGAGGACCAGGACCGCTGGGGCGTACGGTCGCAGAACCGCGCCGAGGAAGCGATCAAGAACGGCTTCTTCGAGCGCGAGATCACCCCGGTGACGCTGCCCGACGGCACCGTGGTCAGCAAGGACGACGGCCCCCGCGCCGGGGTCACCTACGAGGCGGTGTCCGCGCTGAAGCCGGTGTTCCGCCCGGACGGCACCGTCACCGCGGGCAACTGCTGTCCGCTCAACGACGGCGCGGCCGCTTTGGTCATCATGAGCGACACCAAGGCCAAGGAACTCGGGCTGACGCCGCTGGCGCGGATCGTTTCCACCGGCGTGTCCGGTCTGTCGCCGGAGATCATGGGTCTCGGCCCGATCGAGGCGTGCAAGCGCGCGCTGGCGCTGGCGGGCAAGACCATCGACGACATCGACCTCGTCGAGATCAACGAAGCGTTCGCGGTGCAGGTCCTCGGCTCCGCGCGGGAGCTGAAGATCGACGAGGACAAGCTGAACGTCTCCGGCGGCGCGATCGCACTCGGCCACCCGTTCGGCATGACCGGCGCCCGCATCACCACCACGCTGCTCAACAACCTGCAGACCTACGACAAGCAGTTCGGTCTGGAGACCATGTGCGTCGGCGGCGGCCAGGGCATGGCGATGGTCATCGAGCGTTTGAGCTGACCCGCGGACGAAAGGGCGGTCGCCGGATATCCGGCGACCGCCCTTTCGTCGTATTGGCTAGTCGTTCTGGAAGTAGCTCAGCAGCCGCAGGATCTCCACGTACAGCCACACCAGGGTGACGGTGAGGCCGAGTGCGACGCCCCAGGCCGCCCGCTCCGGAGCCTGCGCGCGGATCAGCTGATCGGCGGCGTCGAAGTCGAGCAGGAAGCTGAACGCGGCGATGGCGATGACCACCAGGCTGAACACGATCGCCAGCGGACCGCCGTCGCGCAGGCCGAGGCCGCCGTCGATGAAGAAGCTGGCGACGAGGTTGCCCAGCATCAGGACCAGGATGCCGATCATGGCGCCGACGATGATCCTGGTGAAGCGCGGCGTCACGCGGATGGCGCCGGTCTTGTAGACCACGAGCATGCCCGCGAAGACGCCGAAGGTGCCCAGCACCGCCTGACCGATCAGCGCGCTACCGCCGACCCCGCCGAACTCGATATTGGTGAACATGAACGACAGGGCGCCGAGGAAAAGGCCCTCCGCGACGGCGTAGGACAACACGATCGCCGGATTGTCCATCTTGTTCGCGAAGGTCGCGATCAGCACGAGCACCAGGCCGACCAGGCCGCCGCCGATGACGAACAGCGGCGCGAGCGAGGTGTTGGCGTTGGTGAGGCCGTAGGAGACGATCGCGGACAGCGCGAGCACCGCGAGGGTGATGCCCGTCTTCGTCACCACGTCGTCGATGGTCATCGCGCGCGTGGTGGGGGGAGCCTGCTGGTACTGGCCGTACTGCTGCGGGTATTGGCCGTACTGGTTGCCGAACTGGCCGGCGGAGGTCACGCCGGAACCGAAGCTGGCGTATCCACCGCCCTCCTGCCTTGGCAGGTTCCTGAAAACCGGATTGCTCGTGGTACGCATGTGAACGGCGTCCCTTTCTGGAGTCGTTGCCGCTGTTCATCGAGTTGCTTCACTCGATATCCAACTGCCCTGTCCAACGTTTGTCATCCGTCGCGAGTTCCCGGGGAGTCGCACAGAGCCGGACAATTCGGACTCTACCTTTGTCGTGGGTCGTGCAGACCACGCACCGACCGAGTCACGGTGAATTTCCGGTTGCGGCCCATCACTTCGGTCCGGCCCACCATCCGTTCGACTACGGCCCGATAGTTCAAATGCGAGTTGTACACCGTCCACAGCTCTCCGCCCGGGCGCAACACCCGCCCGGTCTCGGCGAACATTTTGATGGCCGATCCGGTGTGCACGGCCGCGCCGATATGGAACGGCGGATTACACAGCACCAGGTCGGCGCTGTTGTCCGCCGCCGAGGACATGGCGTCGTCGCGCACGACGCACACTCGGTCGGCGACCCCGTTCGCCTCGGTGGTGGCCCGCGCCGAGGCGACCGCGGCGGCGGATTGGTCGGTGGCGATCACCTTGATCCCCGGCCGCGCCGTGGCCAGGGCGACGGCAAGGATGCCGGTGCCGCAGCCGAGATCGATGGCGTCGCGCGCGTCCGGCTTCATCAGTCTCAGGTGCTCGAGCAGGAACCTGGTGCCGATGTCCAGGCGAGCCCCGGAGAATGCCGCGCCGTGCGCGACCACGTCGAGACCGAGTTCGTCCAGCCGGTCGCGCACCGGGAACGGCCGACCGGCTACGGGTTTGGGTCCGGCCACCAGCAGGGTCCGCGACTTCTGCCTGCCGCGGCTTGCGCGCACCTCGGAGAACGACTGCGCCAGAACGTCGTTCATCGACTTGGTCAGATATTTGTCCCGCCCGCCCGCGAACACCTCGACCGCCGGATCCGCGTAGCGCGCGATCGTGTCGGCGACCTCGGCCAGACCGGCCAGCATCCGGGGCAGGCGAAGCAGGACCACCTGGGCATCACGCAGCAACTCGGGGCCGAGCGGGTGCGCGGTGTAGCGATCCGACAAGCCCACCGCGCGGGCGTTGTTCGCGAGGGCGAGTTCGCCGGTGAGCAAGTCCTGATGTACCCGGACGTCGCGCAGATCGTGCCCCGCGATAGCGCCGAGGGTCAGTGCACCATAGGCGTCACCGATGATGGCTACTTTCCCGCTATCCACAGTCGCGAGGGCGTCGGCCGCGACGTCGAGGATCAGCCGATCGGCGGCGTCGACGGCGTAGAGGTTCAGCGCCTCCACGTCCGGATACCGCCGCAACCGGCCAAGTACGTCCTCGACATTTCCCACGCCTCAAGTGTGCTAGATCGTTGCCGCATGGTCGCGCCCACCCCGCCCTATCGATCCCGCCGGATTCCCGGCACGGCGATCCGCACGCTGAATCCGGTCAGGACAAGCGGTTTCGCGGACGCATCGGCGAATACGGCATTCGATCAACCGCCGATCCTCTCGGGCTCGACGGAGGGGCGATCCGGCGCCGGCGCTCACTCCGCCGGCGACGGCAGGACTCTCGCACACAGGACATGAACCATGGCAATCAAATAGCAATTAATCGGGCTCGGCAGGCCGACCATTCGAGGTGCACGAGTGTTCGCACCTCCGCGTAGCTTGCGGCGGACCGATCGCGAATGCTCCGCAACGCTCTCCGGTTACGCCGTCCGAGGCCTTTCGCTGAGTAGCATCGGGCCATGCGCAACAGGATGGTGCTCATGGTCGCGGTCGCGACGGCACTGCTCGCGGGCTGCGGGGACGGCGAGTCGGCACCGGGCCCACCGGCCGCGTCGAACACCGCCACGTCGGTCGAGGTAGCGCAGGCCCCAGCCCCCGGGGACACCGCCCCGAAGCAGGGCAAGCCTTCCGGCGACGCCGCGCTCACGGTGACCGATGTGCGGCTGGGAAGTCAGCCCGGTTTCGATCGCGTGGTCTACGAACTCGGCGGGGCGGGCACGCCCGGTTGGATCGTCCGGTACACCGACCGGGCGGTGCAGGACGCCAGTGGCAATCCGGTGGACGTGGCGGGCCGGTCGATTCTGGAAGTACGAATCCTGGGCTCGGCTTATCCGTTCGACAGCGGCGTGACACCGTACGAGGGCCCGGACCCGGCCGTCGACGCGGCGGTCTCCGGCATCGCGGGCGTCTACCGGACGACGGTGTTCGAGGGCGTGACGCAGTCGTTCATCGGCGTGCGGGCCGACCGGCCCTCCTTCACCGTCACCACGCTGTCCAACCCGACCCGATTGGTCGTCGACGTCGCGAGCTCCTAGATACCGGTACCGCCAACGGGTATATCGAGAGCGGGGGCTAGACTCGGTACTCGTGGTCGACCGCCGCGCACTTCCCGCCGCCGGGCTCGCCCAGCTCCTAGGGGTGCTGGCGTTGGTCGCCGGGGTCGTCGCGATGCATTCGGCGGTCTTCGGGTTCGCCGGCCACGCCCACGCGGCCGGCGTGCACACCCTCGCGACCGCCTCCGACGCGGTCGCCGACGGACTCGAACGAGCTGCCGCCGCGCCCGGATTTCCTCATCGACACGCGACACCGCAATCCTCGGGCGGCGCTCCGACCGGCCACGATCGACCTCAGGACAGGGCGCACCGCGACGACCGGCAATTCTTCGGCACACGCGGCCAGGAGTTATCGGGCACACCGGGCGCATCCGCACCGGTGGTCGCTTCCCGCAACTCGTCTACCCCGCCAGCCGTCCGGGCAACCCCGGGCACGGACACACCGGCCGTCGCTTCCCGCGACTCATCTGCGCCTCGAGCCGTCGAGTCGACCTCAGGCGCGTCATGGCACGCGACCGTCGCGGCGAAGATGTCCCACTGCGCGGGCGGCGGGTGCGACGGCGAGCACAGCGCACTGCACGGCTGTGTGTTCATCTTGGCCGCCTCCATCGCGTTGGCCGCGTTGGTGCTGCTCCGCCGATTGGCGTTCGATCGCCCCGGCGGCGGTGCGGCACGACCGCGGCACTGGCGGGCGCGGCGTGCACGACCGCCGCCGTGGACCGTGCTCACCTTGGCCGAACTGGCGATTCTGCGGATCTGACAACTCCGTCGCCGCCGTGTGTCCGAACCACGGTGGCGGCGCAGTCCACTCCGTCCTCAGACTTCGCACTTCGCAAGGAGCGACCCCATGTTCATCACTCGCACCCGATCGGCCCTCGTTCTCGCCGCGGCGGCCGCGGTGAGCCTCGCCGGATGCGGCGACGCCGACACCGGGCACACCACCGAGCACGGCACCTCGACCACCACGGCGGCCGTCACGACCGCACCCGCGCGTGCCGCGCACAACGACGCGGACGTGATGTTCCTCCAGATGATGTATCCGCATCACGCCCAAGCCGTCGGAATGGCGCGGCTGGTGCCGACGCACACCGACAACCAGCAGCTGCGTGCGCTCGCCACGCAGGTGGAGCAAGCACAAGCGCCGGAGATGCAGCAGATCACCACTCTCTTGCAGAGCTTCGGCAAACCGGCGCCCACCCCGAGCGAGGGGCACGGCGGCCACGAGATGCCCGGCATGATGTCCGCCGAACAGATGGCGGCGCTGGACGCGGCATCGGGTCCGGACTTCGACCGTCGATGGCTGACCATGATGATCGAGCATCACGCGGGCGCGATCGCCATGGCCCAGACCGAGCTGGCCGAGGGCGAGAGCGCCGACGCGAAGGCGCTCGCTCAGCGGATCGTCGCCGCCCAGCAGGCCGAAATAGCGCAGATGCGAGCCATGCTCGGCCAGAGCTGAACCGCTCCCCCGCGCCGATATCGGTTGGCCATCGTTATCGGCGCGGGCTCGGCGTGGCGGGTCCCCGCGACGTACCTTCGGATTGTCCGGCTCCGTTCATCCGTCCCGGCCGGACTTCCGAGGGGAGCGAGGGACCGACCATGCGACGACTCGAACGCGCGGGCCTGCTGGTGGCCGCGACGGCTACCGCGGCGGGCGCGCTGACCATCGGCGCCTGCGCGCAGCAGATCTCCGGCACGGCGGCGGTCAACCGGACCGACCTGGCCGCGTACGCCTCGGAGGTCACCTCCTCCTCGGCCGCCGCCTCGTCGTCACGGGCCGCCGCCGCCGAACGCGCCACCAAGTCGGCCTGTGACGCCTTCCTGGCCGCGAACGGCAGCTCGGTACGCGCGTTCAACGACTACATCGATGCAAGCAACACCAAAGGCCGCGGCGATCCCGATACGAACGGCAAAGCCGACGCGGCTGTCACGACGCTGCGGAACAACGGGCGCTCGGTGGACCAGAGCGTGACCAGAGAGGTGCCGTCCGGTATCGCCACCCCGCTGCGCGCCTACCGCGACGACACCAACGCCTTGGCCGACACGCTGGCCCGCCGCGCCGACACCGACACTTTGAACGCGGCGATCGACCGGTTCAACGCCACGAAGAACACCGCGCTGACCGCCTGTCAGGGGCACGGCACCCGCTGAACCGTGCCGGTCGGGCTCACGCGCGTGCCAACGGCTCGCGGCACACGCCGCCGTTCGACCGGAGCGGTATCGCCTTCTCATCGTTGAGGAATCCCGCCGTGCGGCTGTAGCATCTGGCCGTTTACTGCCACGCGGAACGGGACGATTACATGACCAGCGGTATCCGGGATACTCGTCCACCCGCCCGGAAAGGCCGCCGCCGCAGATCCGCCGAATCGGCCACGCCGACGTTCGCCGCGCTGCTGGCCGCCGCCGCGGAGCACAATCCCGACGGCGTCGCCGTGGTCTGTGACGACAGCGAGATCACCTACCGCGACCTCGACGCGCGCTCCTCGCGGCTGGCCCGCACGCTGATCGCCGCGGGAGCGGGCCCCGAAACAGCGGTGGCGGTGGCGCTGCCGCGTTCGCTCGATTCGGTGCTCGCGGTGTGGGCGATCGCGAAGTCCGGTGCGGCGTTCGTCCCTGTGGATCCGGCGCTTCCCCTGTCCCGCATCAAGTTCCAGGTCATCGACAGCGGTGCCGCGCTGGGCCTGACCCAGGCCGCCCACGCGGCGACACTACCCACCGAGGTGCGCTGGCTCGCGCTGGACGATGCCGAAGTGATCGCACAGGTGGCGGCGAATCCCGCGAGCCCGATCGCGTATTTCGAACGCCCCGTTCGACTTCGCGCCACCCACGCGGCCTACGTGATCTACACATCGGGATCGACCGGACGCCCGAAAGGCGTCGCCGTGACCCATGCCGGGCTCGCCCCGCTGTGCGCCGAACTGGCCGCGCGGCAGGCGCTGGACAAAGACGCGCGGGTGCTGCACTTCGCGTCACCGAGCTTCGACGCCTCGGTGCTGGAGTTGCTGCTCGCGATCTGCTCCGCCGCCACGCTGGTGATAGCCCCACCGACCCTGTACGGCGGCACCGCACTGGTGGAACTGCTCGCACGGCAGGCGATCACCCACGCCTTCCTCACTCCGTCCGCGCTGGCCACCATCGAGCCGACCGGACTGCCCGCCCTGCGTTCGGTCATGGTCGGCGGCGAGCCGTGCCCGCCGATGTTGCCCCGGCACTGGGCGGCCGAGGGCCGTCTGTTCCAGAATGCCTACGGCCCCACGGAATCCACCATCATGGCGACGCTGAGCCCGCCGTTGTCACCGGACGCACCGGTCACCATCGGGTCGGCTGTGCCGGGTATGCGCTGCCAGGTACTCGATCACCGGTTGCGCCCGGTCGGCGTCGGCGTCGTCGGCGAGCTGTACGTGTCCGGGCCCGGGGTGGCGCGGGGGTACCACGGACGCCCGGATCTGACCGGACAGCGGTTCCTCGCCGATCCGTTCGGACCGCCCGGCTCGCGGATGTACCGCACCGGCGACCTCGTCCGGCGCACCACCTCGGGCCATCTGGACTATTTCGGCCGGGCCGACGACCAGGTCAAGGTCAGGGGTTTCCGGATCGAACTCGGCGAGATCGACGCCATCCTGTCGACACAGCCCGGCGTCCGGCTGGCCGTGACCGTCGACCGCAAGACCGCCGCGGGCGAGACCACGCTGGCCGCCTTCGTCCAACCCGAACCGGGCCATGCCCCTGACCCCGCCACGCTGGCCGACGCGCTGGCCGCGCTGCTGCCGAAATACATGGTGCCCAACACGATCACGGTCGTGGATCGGATCCCACGCACCCCGACGGGCAAGGCCGATCGGCCCGCGCTGCGCGTGCGCGCCCTGGACGAGCCGGACTACCGGCCCGCCGTCGACCTCGGCGAGGAAACGGTCGCCGAGGTCTTCGCACGCGTGCTGGGCCGGGAACGGTTCAGCGCGGACGCCGATTTCTTCGCGGCGGGCGGCAACTCGCTGCTGGCGACGCAGGTCGCCGCGCGCCTGAGCGAAACATGGCGGCTGCGCATCCCACCCCGGCTGGTGTTCGACCATCCGACGGTCGCCACCTTGTCCAAGGCGATCCGCTCGCAGCAATTCGACACCGCACGCCCGGTGTTGCGCGCACGGACCAGGCCGGAGCGTATCCCGCTGTCGCCGGCCCAGCTGCGGTTCTGGCTGCGCAACCAGTTCGACACGACGTCCTCGGTGGACAACATCGGCTTCGCGCTGCGGCTGTCGGAGCTGGATATTCCCGCCTTGCGCGCGGCATTCGCCGACACGGTCGAGCGGCACGAGTCGCTGCGTACGAGTTATCCCGCCGACGCGAACGGACCGCGGCAACTCATCCTCGGCACCGAGCAGGTGGTCGACGATTTCGCGGTGGAGGAACTGTCCGACGACGCGGTACCCGACCGCGTCCGCGCCATCCTGCGGCACGGGTTCGACGTGTCGGCCGAGGTGCCGCTGCGCGTCCGGCTGCTGCGCACCCCCACCGAGTACGTCCTGGTCTGCGCCCTCCACCACATCTGCGCCGACGGATCCTCACTGGCGCCGCTGGCCCGCGACGTCGCTTTGGCCTACGCCGCCCGCAGCGCGGGAGCCGCCCCGGCCTGGCTGCCACCGGATGTGCAGTACGCCGACTACGCCCTGTGGCAGCAGGATCTGCTCGGTTCCCGCGACGACCCCGATTCACCGCTGTCGCGGCAACTGGCGTACTGGACCGGCGAGCTGGCCGGTCTGCCCGACGAACTCGACCTGCCCGCCGACCGGCCGCGCCCGCCGGTGGCCACACTGCGCGGCTCGGCCACTCAGCGGACGGTGCCAGCGACCTTGCACCGCGACCTGCTCACCGTCGCGCGCGCCCACCGATCGACGCTGTTCATGGTGATGCGCTCGGCGCTCGCCGTGCTGCTGGCCCGCCTGTCCGGAAGCTACGACATCGCGATCGGCGTGCCGATGACCAACCGGGCCGAGCCCGCGCTCGCGGATGTCGTCGGCATGTTCGTCAACACGACCGTCTCCCGGACCAGGATCGAGCCCGCGGAGAGTTTCACCGCTCTGTTGCACCGCACCAGAGAACGGGATCTGGTCAACTTCGCGCACTCCGAGGTGCCGTTCGAGCACGTGGTCGACACCGTCGATCCGACCCGATCACCCGGACGCCACCCGCTCTACCAGGTCGGCTTCGCCTTCCAGAATTTCACGCAGGCCACCTTGGACCTGTCCGGGCCCAGCGTGTCGTTCCTCGACGTGGACGCCGACACGGCGAAAACCGATCTGCACATCGGCGTGGTCGACATCCGCGACGACGACGGCGAGCCCGGCGAGATCATCATCCGGTTCGGTTACAGCACAGACCTGTTCGACGAGCACACGGTGCAGCGCTTCCTCGACGGCTACATCCGCACCCTGCTGCGGGTCGCGGCCGAGCCCGACGCCGTGGTCGGCGACATCGACATCATGGACCCGGTCGAGCACAAACGCATCCGCTCCTGGGGCGCCGGAGCCGAGCACGACGTGCGGGCCGAGCCGCTCACCGCCGCGACGGCGCGGCAGGCCGCGGCGACGCCGGACGCGATCGCGGTGGTCTGCGGATCCGAGACGCTCACTTACGCGCGACTGCTCGAACGATCCGCGCGGCTGGCTCGCTGGCTGATCGAACGAGGCGTGGGTGCGGAGACCGTCGTCGCGGTGGCGATGCGGCGGTCGATCCAGCAGGTCGTCGCGCTGCACGCGATCGTGGCGGCGGGCGCGGCCTGGGTGCCGATCGACCCGGGACACCCGGCCGAGCGCATCCGGTACGTGCTCGAATCGGCGGCGCCCCGGTGCGTGCTGACCACCGCGGCAGACGGTTTCACCGCGGCCGAGGCTTACGACATCGACGCCCTGGACCTCGACCGCTTCGGCGCGGAACCCGTGCTCGACGCCGAGCGCCGGACACCGTGGCACGCCGACCACCCCGCCTATCTCATCTACACCTCCGGGTCGACCGGCCGCCCCAAGGGCGTGGCGATCAGCCATCGGGCGATCGTGCACCAGCTCGCTTGGATGCAGGCGGAATACGGTGTCGACGCCACCGACGTCTACCTGCACAAAACTCCCGCGACCTTCGACGTGTCCCTGTGGGGCTACTTCCTGCCGCCGCGCGCGGGCGCGCGGATGGTGCTGGCCGGACCGGACGAGCATCGCGACCCGGCAGCGCTGTCCCGGCTGATCGCCGAGCACCGGGTAACGCTCACCGATTTCGTTCCCGCGATGCTCACGGTATTCGCCCAGCAGGCAACGGCGGACGAACTGTTCTCGCTACGAGCTGTTTTCGTCATCGGAGAGGCGCTGCCGCCGGAAACCGCGCGTGCCTTCGCGAACGTGACCACGGCCGAGTTGCACAACCTGTACGGACCTACCGAGGCCGCGGTGAGTATCACGCGACACGCGGTCTCAGCCGCCGATCGCACCGCGGCCGGCGTTCCCATCGGTGTGCCGGAATGGAATTCGCGCTGCCACGTGCTGGACGACCGGTTGCGGCCGGTTCCGGTGGGAGTGGCGGGCGAGCTCTACCTCGGTGGCATTCAGCTGGCCCGCGGTTACCATGGCGCGGCGGGCCTGACCGCGGCCCGGTTCGTCGCCGATCCGCTGCACCCGGGCGAACGGATGTACCGGACCGGTGACCTGGTGCGCTGGAACCGCATCGGCACCCTGGACTATCTGGGCCGCACGGATTTCCAGGTCAAGGTCCGCGGCCACCGCATCGAACTCGGTGAGATCGAAGCGGCTTTGCTGGCCGACCCTGCGGTGGGCCGGGCCGCGGTGGCGGTCAAGGGCTCCGATGCCGGGGACCGGCTGGTCGGCTACGTCGTCGCGGCGCCGGGGGCCACGCTCGACCTGGATGTCGTGCGTCAGTCGGTCGCTCGCGTGCTGCCCGGTTACATGGTGCCGTCGGCGGTGCTGGCGCTCGACACGTTCCCGGTGAACACCAGCGGAAAGCTCGACCGCGCCGCGCTACCCCAGCCGGTGTTCGCCGCACGCACCGGTGCGCAGCCCGGCACCGCGCTGGAGCGCGCGGTCGCGGAGGTCTTCGCCGACGTGCTCGGCGTGTCCCCGATCGGGGTGACCGACGACTTCTTCGAACTCGGCGGGTCGTCACTGCTCGCGTTCACGTTGCACCAGCGGCTGTCGGAGCGGCTCCGCCGCGACGTGCCGATGTCGGCGATCCTCGCGACCCCGACCGTCGGCGGCCTCGCGGCGCGACTGGCGGGCGGGTCCGCCCCCACCGCGGCGACGCCGGAACGCGACGCCGTGCTGGAGCCGGAGATCGGCATCGGCGGATGCGAGCCCGCGCACACCGGTCCGCCACAGGAGATCCTGCTGACCGGCGCGACCGGCTTTCTCGGCGTACACCTGCTGCAAGCCCTGCTGGACCGCACCGAGGCGAGGGTGTGGTGCGTGGTGCGCGCCGCCGACGCCGAGGAAGGCATCGACCGAATCCTCGGTGCGCTGAGCCACTACCGGCTCTCCGGGACCACCGCCGCGGAGCGGATCGTCGTCGTCGCGGGCGACCTCACCGCACCGCGCCTCGGCCTCGACCCGGCCGACTACGACCGATTGGCCGACAGCATCGACGTGATCTATCACAACGGCGCGCGCGTCAATCACGTCGATCCTTATGCCCGGCTACGGCAGGCCAACGTCGAGGGCACCCGCGAGTTGTTGCGGCTGGCGACGGCGCGGCGGGTCAAGCCGTTCCACCTGGTCTCCACCATGGGCGCGGCCGTCGCCGCGACGCCGGATTCGCCGGTGGTCACCGAGGACATCCGCCTACCCGCGGGGCAGGTGTCCGGCAACGGCTACCTCGCCTCCAAATGGGCCGCCGAGGAACTGGTCCGCCAAGCAGGCGAACGTGGTGTGCCCATCGCCATCTACCGTCCGAGCACCATCTGCGGTTGCCCGGACATAGGCGTGAACAGCCCGCAGGATTCGCTGTGGAACATGGTGCGAGCCGCCGCGATGCTCGGCATGGCGCCCGACGTGGGCGAGGCGACCGTTTCCTTGGTTCCGGTGAGCTATGTGGCGGGCGCGATCGTGGAGATCTCGGCTCGTCCGCGCTCGGAAACCGTCTATCACCTGGTCAATCGGGCCCCGGTAGCGGTCGGGGAGATCCTCGCCAGTCTGCGCGCGCACGGTTTGCCGGTGGCGACGATGCCGGAGGACACGGTGCGCACGGGCCTGGCCAGGGAAGCGCGGCGGCGCGACGCCCTCGGCGACGATTCGCTGGTGCGCGCGGCCCTGCTGAGCCACGACTTCGCCGGACTCGCCGGTCACCTCGACTGGGCCGACGAACACACCCGCGCCGCGCTCGCGGACACCGGCATCGCCTGCCCGGCGATCGACCGTGCGGTGGTGGATACCTTCGTCCGGGAGTTCATCGAGTCGGGTTTCCTGCCCCGGGATTGACGCTCCTCAGTACCCCGGCGGCACGGTGGCCCGTTCGGCGGGCTGTGCGGCGTGCCTGCGGGCCCGCACCTGCTCCAGCACGATCAGGCCCACCCCGACCAGCAGGAAGACGACGGTGATGATCGCGGCCACGACCGAGAGCCTGCCGAACCCCCAGCCGGCCAGCACCGCCGCGGTTATCGCACCCGCCGCGGCGACCAGCAGCAACCCGTACCCCGGCCAGTTCCTGGTGTCGGCCATCGTCGCTCCCGGCGGCGGCGCGGAGTCGCGCGCGATATCCGGGGCGTCATCGATCGGAGGGATCTCCCATGGGCCGTCGTCCGTTGTCACTGGTCGTTCCTCCCGCCGCGATACCGGCCGTTGTTCCGGTATCTGATGCGAAAAGGGTGCCCGGATCCTCTCCACCGAAACGCGAGCGGCGATCCGCCCCGGGTTCAGTTGTAGGACTTGGTTACTCCGTCGAGCAGGTGCTCCAGGGTGTCGTAGGTCGGGGTGGCGACGACGTCCAGCAGGTCCGGGGCCACCGGGACGTTGCGTTCGGCGACGACCTTCGCGAACTGGGCGCCGTCGTTGGTGCGGAAGCCGTGCTCGGCGGCCAGGCGCTGCAATTCCGGGTCGGTGGACAGCAGGCGCCCGAGCCGGTCACCCGCCGCGCCGAACGGCACCAGCGTGTGCCGGGACAACACCGTCGGTGACGGGTACAGCAGCGTCATCTCGGGTTTGATCTGGCCGCGCACGGTCGCCTCGACGTACTGCGCCTCGTAGATCCAGGCCATCGGCGTAGGGCCCATACCCGTGGCGAGGTAGTTGTTGAACGGGCCCTCGGTGGTGTTCTCGGTGTAACCCTGGCCCACGAAAAGCCGCGACACCGCGGGAAGGACGGCCTGCTCGGCGTTCTGCCCCTGCACGATCGTGTTGTTGTTCGCGACGTAGCTCGCCGCGGCCACATACATGGCCGCGGAGTTGGAGCTGCGCGGGTCGGTGGTGGAGATCAGGATGTTCTTGCGCACCGGGTAGGTGGTGTTGTCGGGCAGTTCGTCCCAGCGGGTGCCGTTGCGCACCAGCTCGAGGTAGCGGCGCAGGTCGAGCGTCGGCACCTGACCGGGGCGCGCCGCTCCCGCCCGGGTGAGCAGCTCGGTGATCGGCGCGAACGTCGCGACGGCCATCGGCGAGGAGAACGGCGTGTATTTCGCGGTCACGTTGCGCTGCCGCTGGATTCGCTCGGCGGCCGGTTCGCTGGACGGGAAGGCGAAATCGAATTTCGTCAGATCGATGGACGTGGCGATCTGCCGCGAACCGGCGGGCTCGACCTCGACGCGCACGCCGTTGCGCGCCAGCGCGTCGATCACCTTGGGGTCGGAGAAGAACGGCATCTTCTCCGAGCCGACCACACCGTGGACGACCGTGAGCGGCGCGGCGGGCGCGGGAGCGGCGGCGGGCGCCTCCGGAGCGGGTTGCCGCACGGCGAGAACCACGGCGATCACCGTCAGAACGACGACGGCGCCCACGGCGTACGGTGCGAAACGCTTCTTGGACGACAAAAGCCCACGGATCTCCGACAGTTTCCCGGGAGCGGCGGCGGGGGCCTGCGGCGCCTTGTCCATCGGGACCGTGGTGGGTTGGACTTCCGCCTCGGGAGACTTCTCCAATTCCCGCCGCACCAACCGTTCGATCAGAATCGGAACGAACTGCCGCACCGGGCGGCCCTCGAATTTCCGCCGCGCCGCACCGACGGCGCTCTCGATATGGTCCGGAGAATAAGTCTCGGTGTAGTTTTCGACCAGCCGCTCCGTCATCTGACGGATCGCCTGTTCCTCACGGACGGTATCGACAACCACCACAATCTCCTCGGCGTCGGGGGTAACGCGGCAGCGTCTCCGGCCTGCACCGCGCCGGCCAACACTAGCCCCATCCCTCCACCGCCGACATCCGGAACGACTTCCCTCCGGTGAACGATTTCGACTGCGCCGGTGCGCATCCCACGTCGCCATGCACACTCGTCCGCCCAGCTCACAGGCCCGCGAACCACGCGAGCGCGGCACACACGACAGCCCGCCGACGCCACGTCCGGGCTCGAACCCGCCATGCAGAATTCAATGGGCAATATCCGGACCGCCACCACGTGTTGTACTCCCGTTTCCCACCGCCATTGGGCCGGGCGGGCATCGACGCCGCGTTCGTCGTGCGGTCGGCTCCGCAGCACATCGACGGCACCGAAGTTACTTTCTGGTAGCACAGAGCGAGAGTTGACGATATCGTCAGCATGTTGCCGTCGAAAGGAGCGTTATGTCTCGCGTCGCTGTGATCACCGGTGCGTCGTCCGGAATCGGGAAGGCTACGGCCGCCGCGCTGGCCGGGCGGGAGTATCGGGTGATCGGCACCAGCCGCAATCCCGACGCCATCGGTTCGGACGCCGTGCTGCCGGGGGTCGAGTACCGGGCGCTCGATCTCACCGATCCGGCTTCGATCGAGGCCTTCGCCGCCGGTCTGGACCACGTCGACGTGCTCGTGAACAACGCGGGCGAGAGCCAGGCGGGACCGCTGGCCGAGTTGCCCACCGACGCCGTCGAGCGACTGTTCCAGCTGAATGTGCTCGGCCCGATCGCCCTGACCAAGGCGGTGCTGCCCGGCATGCGGGATCGCCGCTACGGGCGCGTCGTCATGGTCGGGTCGATGCTCGCCAGCTTCCCCCTGCCCTACCGCTCCTCCTATGTCGCCACCAAGGCGGCGCTGCGCGGCTTCGCGGTCGCCGCCCGCTTCGAGGAATCCCCCTTCGGCGTCTGGATCACCGCCGTCGAGCCCGGCCAGATCGACACCGGCCTGCGCGAACGCCGCACCAAGTACCTCACCGACGGCTCCCCTCACACCGCCGATTTCACAACCTTCATGGCGAAACTCGACGAAAACCAGTCCAAGGGCATCACCCCCGAAAAGGTCGCCACCACGATCGTCAAAGCGATCGAAGCCCCGCGCCCCCAACCCCTCTACGCCGTAGGCAGCAACGCCCCCGCCCTCTTCACCCTCCGCCGCCTTCTCCCCCGCACCGCCATGGAACGCATCATCGCCCGCGCCCACGGACTCTCACGCTGACAGGTTGCGGGCCGAGTAGCCCGCAACTCACCGCCGTTACAGCTACGTCATGTCGCGATCGCCCACTGCCCGTGCCGTGCAGCCGGTAGCACCGATCACGAAGACACAGGGCTTGCCGATCTTGTCCATCTCGTGCAGATGGGTCGACATCAACGTCACCAAATCCGGCACCGACGAGCTAGGCACCTCCGCCTCTTGGGAACGCCGCGATAATTCGACTTACTCATTACCCAAGACGCCAGAGGTCATTTTGGTACCGCACAAGCGGGGTGATGCGATATCCGTGGTGGCGCTCACAGTTGGACGCCGAGCCACGAGGCAAACCCGGTGAGGTTGTTGGTCTGTCTGCGCTGCGCTGCCGCGATGCCATACACCGTTTCACGGACCGACGGGTGCAATCGGGTCTGTTGCGGAGCGACGCGGCGGGCACGGTTCAGGGCGTCGAGCGCCTGGTCCGGCTTGCCGATCATCAGCCACGCGCGGCTCACGTCCTGCCAGTGGTGCCCCGCTCGAGGCGGTGCAATTTTGCCAGGAAGCAGAAGAGCTGAGCCTTCGTGCGCTGCTTTGCCGGGGTCACCCGCTTCGAGCGCGACGGCAACGGAGTGAATACCGACGTTCGCAGGGCCGAACAGGGTGCCGTACAGATCGGATTCACCGCGCATTGCCGGAGCAAGACGCCGCGCATGATCGATGTGCTCTGCGGCGATATCGGAACGGGCACTCCGCGCGGCCACGATCGCGCCGCACAGGTGCCCATAGCCGCGCACCGCATTGGATGCTTCGTCGTCACCTTCGATCTCGTCGAGCGCACTCTCTACCAACCGAAGGCCGGTGTCGTTGGAGTCGTGGTACATGAGAATTCGCGCGCGTTTGATTTTGGCTTGAGCCGCGTAGCGAGGATCGTCCGCCGATGCCGCAGCCCATTCGAGCCGATCGAGTGCGGTCGGTGCCAGATGTATGAATCCGAATCGCCTGCATAGCCGTTCAGTAGTCACGTAGGCGGCACACAACAGCGAGAACACCGCTCCACGCTCTCCGTGGGCAGCGTTATGCAGTGCTCCATACAGTCGTCGCAGCAAGTCCGGCATACGTGCAAGCGCGACCCGACCCTTGTCGTTCCGATACGCGAGGTCCACCGCGGCCATCTCTGCGGCGAGTGCCGCGAGCGAGGGCGGCTCGACAGGGCGCACGTACGCACCCTCGGCGAGCACGGCGCGTAATTCGGCCAGCCCCTCCAGCGGCCCGTCCTTCTCGATGAGGTCGCGGTACGGGATGCCGGTCAGCCGTTCGGGTTCCACGCGCAGTACCCGCGCGGCGGCGGCCAGAAACGCCGGGCTTGCTGGTTCGCGTCCCTGCTCGACCGCCTTGACCATGGCCAGGCTGTAGTTGGCGCGGTCGGCCAGTTGGCGCTGGCTCAGGCCCGCGAGTTTCCGCTCGGCCGCGATCGCCTGTCCGGCATGTGTCGAAAGGCTCATACCTCCAGGGTAAAAGGCTATTCCAGACCTAGCCCTTGGAAGCATGAACATTTAAGAGGCTTTTCGTCAACACCCGGTATCGGGGTGATGGCGATCGACCCCTCGATACCGGGTGTAACCAAACGGAATCAGGAGGGGCTAGTGACGGACCAACAGGGGCCAAGGCAGGCTGTAGCTCTGCTCCACAGTGACCACGATCCAACCGAGTTCGAAGCGCTGGTGCAGCGGCACAGGCTGAGAATCGTCTACACCGTGCACACAGACGCGCAAGCCGCGTTGGCGGCGCTGATCGCAGTCCAGTACGCGCTGGAGCACATGGCCGACGCGGTGGTTGTCCCTCACCTCGGCATACTGAGACCCGATACGCCTTGGTGGGCCGTCACCGAGATGGCCGACCTGATCACCGGCACGCGGGAATACCCGCTGGGTTCGGCGCTGCGCACAGTAGTGGGGTGGGCACCCTGATCGCGCTGGGTTTCATCGTCGCTATCGGTCTGCCGCTGGTCGTACTGGCACTCGTCATACTGTGGCCCGAGCACATTCCCCAGGACCGCACGGTGGACGCAATACGCCAGCGCATCGAAGGGGAGAACCACTCGCAGAACGAGCTCTGATCCGCCTGCGTGTCGAACGGGCTAGTGGCAACGTGCGTCCGGCCCGCCACACGACGCCGACGACGCAGGGCAGGAGGCGCGGCTCGGGCACTAAGAGTCTGCGAATTAGTGGAACCGGTCGGCGTTGCGATGCGTCATATCCAGTGTCACCACGTTTCTCCGCAGTGCACAGCGCGCAGCGAACGCCGAAAGTGGCGACGTCTCAATATATTTCTCGGGGTGGAAAACTATGAAGATTCATAAGTCTATTGTGGCGACACTCACCGTAGGCGCGTTTGCGGTGGCGGGAATGATCACGAACCCGGCCGCAGCGGCCGCCGGGTCGGGGGCGTGTGCCGGGAACTTCCATGTGATCAGGGCCGTGAACGGGTACATCGAATGGGGAGTGACGTCCCAGTGCACCGGCGATGACTGGCACCCTCACAAGGTCACCGTCCAGCTCGAGACGCAGGTCGGCGACTCGTGGGTGCAGGTGTTACGCAGGAGCAACCCCGCATTCGATGAAGGGAAGCAGGTGGTTGTCCTGCAGTATCACAACGATCGGTGCCGGACGAACACCACCAGCAGATACCGGGCGAAGGGCTGGATCAGCGCCGGTAAGCACGCAACTTCCGGGACCTCAGAGGTGGCCTCGCTGCCCTGCGGCGATGTTGAGGATGGGTGATAACGCGGCTAGTGCGACGCGACCGGGTGATCGCCGTTCGGTCAGCCGGTCGCCGCAATTGCCGGGGAAGCCGACGCACAGCAGAAGCAGCCTGCGCGGCACTGTTACGTTGATCTAGGGGCGATCGCAGGGCCCGAACAGATCGTTCCGCCTCCGCCAACGCGATCCAGAGGAGCACAGCCGACGATGTCACCGAGCGAGCGCACTACCGATCGTGTACTGGCCGTGTGGGCGCCCCCGGAATTCGTGTCCGACGGCAGCAACGGAATTCTGAGTTGGGTCGGACCAGCGTTGCGTACGCCCACCGGGTTGCGGCTGTCCCTCGCGGCGGAAGTGGTCGGCGATGCCGCGCCGTCGTTGCGGAGTTACCAGGTCGGGGTGTCGGCACTGGCCAACGGTGTGGCCACCGACGTGGGCTGGGGAAGCAGCTCGTCCGACACCCACGCCGGCACGACCTTCACATTGCCCGACCTCGGCCCGGATACGACACCGGTCGATATCGAGCTGACCATCGACGACGTCACCACCGACGGTCCCTGGGTAAGGCGACTGTCTCGGCCGAACGACATCGTCTACTCAGCGCCGCTGGGCGATCCACGGGGCCGATTGGCCATGCTGACGAATCCAGCTTTCGTAACCGACGAGGATGGTCCGATCGAGGCCTGGATCGGACCGATCACGCTCGATCCCAACGGCATCGAGTTCCTCTACACCGCGACCGCGCTCGACGAACGCGCACCATCCATCTGGGACTACGAGGTCGATGCCGTCCTGCGCGCCAACTTCGGAACCTCGGAGGTGGTGGCCGGCGAATCGACCTCGGCGACACGAACGATCAGAACCTTCCAGGCCCCGATCCCGGACGACATCGCAGACACGCCCTGGGACTTCGAGCTGACCCTTACCGACCACACGGCAGGACTCACCTGGTCGACCGAATTCTCGTGGAATGGACCGATGTCCTAGCGCTCGCACTGCCAGCTCCCTGGTACAGGTCGGCACAGTAGCTCGACCCGAGGACTGCAGACGGAGGGCGTCTGCATGGGTGCGAAGGGCAGCGAGGAAAGCGATCGACCTTCGGCTCAGTAAGTGCCCCCAGTCGGACTCGAACCGACACTTGGCGGATTTTAAGTCCGCTGCCTCTGCCAATTGGGCTATAGGGGCGTCCGGGACAGCGTACCGAGTCGTACGGCTGTACCGGAATTCCGACAATTTGTCGGGGTGGCGGGGCGTCGGCCGTGGCCGGGTGCCGGACGGCGCGGTCGGGTGACCGGTGCCGGTGGCGGTTGTTCGCAGCCCGGGTTGGCAGGCGTCCCAGAGAACTAGATCGGTGGCGGCGGGCTGGTGTTAGCGTCCGCGCGTCATCTCGGCGTGTCGGATGTTCGCGCCGGGGTGTCAGCGCCGGGGTGGCAGCGGGATCCTGGCGAGGTCGGTGGCTATGTGGATCTCGCCGGAGAAGTACTTCGCCGCTTCGGCCAAGTGCTCGTCGAGGTCGCGGTAGCGCTGGGAGAAGTGGGTGAGCACCAGGGTGCGAACGCCCGCGTCGGCGGCCACCCGGGCGGCTTGGCCCGCCGTGAGATGGCCGTATTCGAGGGCCAGGTGTTCGTCGGCGTCCAGGAACGTGGCTTCGATGACGAGCATGTCGACGTCGGCGGCCAGCTCCCCGATTCCGGGGCACAGCCGGGTGTCCATCACGAAGGCGAAGCTCTGACCGGAGCGCGGTTCGCTGATCTCCGCCAAAGTGATCGTGCGCCCCTCGAATTCGACACTGCCGCGCTGTTGCAGTTCGGAGATGATCGGGCCGCGCAATCCCAGGGCGCGCAAGCGGTCCGGCAGAATCCGCCGGCCGGGCGGCTCGCTGAGCCGATAGCCGAAGGTGTCCACCGGATGGGAGAGCCGCACCGCCGTCACCGTGAACGCCGCCTCGGGCAGGTCGACGGGACCTGGGGCGAGGATCGGGCGAGGCCGCAGCTCGGCGCGGTGATAGTACGACGTCGCGTTGACCAGGCGCTCGTAGTACGCCGCGCCGGACGCCGGGAAGCAGACGTCGACCGGATGCGGCACCCGGTCGAGGTTGATCCGCTGCACCACTCCGGCCAGCCCGAGACTGTGGTCGCCGTGGAAATGGGTGATCGCGATCCGGGTGAGCCCGGTGACGCTCACACCGGCATAGGTCATCTGCCGTTGCGTGCCCTCACCGGGATCGAACAGGATCGCCTCGTCGTCCCACCGGAGCAGGTACCCGTTGTGGTTTCGCTGTTTCGTCGGCACCTGACTAGCGGTCCCGAGAACAACCAACTCACGCTGCGACACGGCGTCAGGCTATCCGCCGCCACCCCACACCCGAACTCCGGCCGCGTCCTAGGTGACGGATGCCTTCCGGAGCACGGAGTTGTGCCGGGAGTAGGCGAAGTAGACGACGAACCCGATCACCATCCACACCAGGAACCGCAGCCAGGTCTCCACCGAGAGATTCAGCATCAGCCACACGCACGCCAGCACCGCCAGGACGGGGATCAGCGGCACCAGCGGAACCCGGAATCCACGCGGCAGATCCGGACGCGTGCGCCGCAGGATGAGCACGCCGACCGACACCAGCACGAACGCGAACAGCGTCCCGATGTTGACCATCTCCTCCAGCGTGCCGAAATCCACGAACCCGGCCAGCAGCGCGCACGCCACGCCGACGATGACGGTGACCCGCACCGGCGTGCCGTTCTTACCGGTGTGCGAGAGTTTGCGCGGCATCAGCCCGTCGCGCGACATCGCGAACAGCACCCGGGTCTGCCCGAGATACATCACCATGACCACCGTGGTGAGCCCGGCGAGGGCGCCGATCGAGATGATGTTCTTCGCCCAGGTCACCCCGTGGATGCCGAACGCCGTGGCCAGTGTCGCGTCGCCATGGGACAACTCGGTGTAGGGCACCATGCCGGTGAGCACGAGCGATACCGCGACGTACAGGATCGTCACGATGAGCAGCGAGCCCAGGATGCCGCGGGGCACCGCCTTCTGCGGGTTGCGGGTCTCCTCCGCCGTCGTGGCGACGACGTCGAAGCCGATGAACGCGAAGAACACCAGGCTGGCCGCGGCGAGCAGGCCGTACCAGCCGAAGTTGCTGTGCCCGGCGCCGGTAAGGAAGGAGAACAGCGACTGCCGCAGCCCCTCGCCCCGCTCACCGGGCTGCGACGGCGGGATGTAGGGCGAGAGGTTCGAGGACTTGAAGTACGTGAGGCCGACGACCAGCACCAGCGCGATCACGCCCAGCTTGATGGCGACGGCGACCGCCGACACCCGCGAGGACACCTTGGTCCCGGTCGCGAGCAGCACGCCGAGCACCGTGATGAGCAGCACCGCGCCCCAGTCGAAGTTCACCGGGCCGAAGTGCGCGATCGGAGACGTGGTGCCGAGCACCTCGCCGAGGTATTGCGACCAACCCTTGGCCACCACCGCCACGGCGAGCGCGAACTCCAGGATCAGGTCCCAGCCGATGATCCAGGCGACGAGCTCGCCGAAGGTGGCGTAGGAGTAGGTGTAGGCACTGCCCGCCACCGGCACCGTGGAGGCGAACTCGGCGTAGCAGAGCGCGGTCAGTCCGCAGGCGATCGCGGCGAACACGAAGGCCAGCGAGACGGACGGACCCGCGACGGTGCCCGCGGTGCGCGCGGTGAGGGTGAAGATGCCCGCGCCGACCACGACGGCCACGCCGAAGACGGTGAGGTCCCAGGCGGTCAAATCCTTGCGTAGCTTCGAGTCGGGTTCGTCGGTGTCGCGGATCGACTGTTCGACGGACTTGGTGCGGAACAGACCGCCCCACCGAGACGAGACATCACCCGCCGAATCGGCTTGTGGCCCGGGTTTCGTCACGCGTTCTCCTTAATTCGTGCCAATTGCTTGTGTTCTGTACCCAGACGGCGAGTCAATGCACGCCTGCCATGAATTTGCTGATCCATGGTGCGATGGCGGCGACGATCAGCCCCGCACACACCATGACCGTCCCGGTGATACCGAAATAGGCGAACTCGTGACCTGGGTCATAGAACCGAGCCAAACTACCCGACACCGACGTGCCGAGACCAACCGAGAAAAAAATACAATGCCATTGTCTGAGCCCGGAAAGCCTCCGGGGCGAGTCGAGTGCACGGCCAGCGCGATGTGCCCGGCCATGACCACGAAGCCGCCGTAGAAGAGGGTGCGTGCCATCCCGGGCAAACGGTCGGCGATCCAGCCGCCTAGGACGGTGGACAGATAGACCAGGCCGCCGTAGGCGCCGACGATGCCCACGGCCGTGTCCTTGCTCAGGCCCAGACCGCCGTCGGTCGCCGAGTAGTACAGGTAGTACCCGAGGATGGTGACCATCCCGTAGAACGAGAAGCGCTCCCAGAGTTCGACGCCGAACAAGTTGGCCAGCCCGATCGGGTGGCCGAACCAAGTTCGTGTCTCCACTGGTTCCCGCGATGTTTTCGCTTCGACCATGCTCCGAAGATCGCATCTCGAAGCGCTCCGGGGAGGATTCGTTTGTTCTGTTCAGGCGGGCCGCGGAACCTGGACGCGGCCGGTGGTTTGCCCCCGCACCTATCGGGCACCCCGCAATCGACAGGCAAACCGGCCCGCACCCAGAAAGCGTTGAGCTGATGGTCCACGTGGAAATCACCGTGCCGACTACACCGGAGCAGGTTTTCTCCGTCCTGGCCGACGGATGGCTGTTCGCCGCCTGGGTCGTCGGCGCCACGCACATTCGCGACGTCGACGACGAATGGCCCGGCGTCGGCGCGGCGCTGCACTACAGCGCGGGCGTATGGCCGTTCACCGTGAGCGACACCACGGAGGTCGTGTCGGTGGATCCGCCGCACATGCTCGAGTTAGAGGCCAAGCTCTCGCCGTTCGGCGCCGCGTGGATCCGGCTGGAACTCGTCGAGACCGCGACCGACGAGACCCAGATCCGGATGTACGAGCACGCCGAACGCGGGTTGGGCCGGCTCATGCCCAACGCGCTGCAAGAACTCCTGCTGGTGCCGCGGAACATGGAATCGCTCTCCCGGCTCGCCGATATCGCCATCGGCAAGGCGCGCCGTGCGGGTCACGCCGGAATCGGAGTCCGCGCCGGAACCGAGACGCACGCCGAGGTGAAGCTGAACGGACACCTCCCACAGACCTGACCGCGGCCACGCGACCGAGCCGGATCAGGCGATCGACAGTGCGATGCCGTCGAGGATGTCGTGCTCACTGACGATCAGCTCGGAAATACCCGCGCGCCGGGACAACTCCTCCGCCAGTACTTCGGTGATGACCGCGCCGCCGCCGATCACGTCGACCCGGCCGGGGTGCATCGGCCCCAGCGCTGCGCGCTCATCGTGGTCCATGGCGATCAGCCGGTCGCAGACCTGATGCACCTGCTCCGAGGTCAAACGAGTGAGATGCACCCGCTCCGAGTCGTATTCGGGGAGATCGAGCGCGACCGCGGCGAGCGTGGTCATCGTGCCCGCCACGCCGACCCATGTGTGCGCCCCTTCCACCGGGACGTGCGTGAACGCTTCGGTCAACCGCTCGGTGGCGAAGGCGCGGGCGGCGGCGATCTCCTCGGCGGTCGGCGGGTTGCCCGCCAGACACCGTTCGGTGATCCGGACGCAGCCGATGTCGGCGGAGAACGCGGCGCGCACCCCCGCGCTGTCCCCGAACACCAGCTCGGTGGAACCGCCGCCCAGGTCGACGACGACGAACGGACCCGCCGCGCTGGACAATTCGCCGATTGCGCCGGCGAACGACAGGCGCGCCTCCTCGTCGCCGGTGATCACCTCGGCTTCCGCGCCCGCGACCACCGCGCCGAGTTCGGCACGCGCCATGGCGAAGAAATCCTCCCGGTTGGCGGCGTCCCGGGTGGCGGACGTCGCCACCATCCGCACCCGGCCGACGCCCGCCTCGCGCATCAGCGCGACGTAGTCGGCCAGGGCGGCGCGGGTGCGTTCGATCGCCTCCGGCGCCAGCGAGCCGGTCGCGTCGACGCCTTGACCGAGGCGGACGATGCGCATCTCGCGGTGCACGTCGGCCAAGCGCCCGTCCTCGAGCACGTCGGCGATCAGCAGTCGGATGGAGTTCGTGCCGCAATCCACGGCGGCTACCCGGTCACTCATCACTGTGCTCCAGTCTCTCGCGCGCTACTCGGCCGGGACGCGGGCCAGTCGGCCGGAATAGCGGTGCCGCGCAGGCCGTGTTCGGCGGCCAGCGCCACTGACTCGTCGCCGAGCGGATTCACGCCCGGCCCCTTGGCCAATGCGTGGGCGATCAGCACGTGCAGGCACTTGACCCGCTCGGGCATCCCGCCGCCGGTGAAATCCGTGCCGAGCGATTCGATTTCGTCGCGTTCGGCCAGATAGCTCTCGTGCGCGGCGCGGTAGGCGGCGGCCAGCTCCTCGTCCGCGGCGAGCCGCTCGGTCATCTCCCGCATCACGCCGGCCGATTCCTGCCTGCTCGCCTCCGCGGTGAGCCGGGGATCGGTGAGGTAGTAGAGGGTCGGGAAGGGGGTGCCGTCCGGCAATCGGGGCGCGGTCTTCACAACGGCCGGGATCCCGTCCGGGGTGCGGTAGGCGATGGCGAGCACGCCGCGCGGCGCACGGCCCAGCTGCTCGGCGATGATCGCGAGATCCTGGTCGGTGGGTGCGGTCACCTATGTCCTTCCGGTGCTCGAGGTGGTGGCGCGGCGGCCTAGGGCGTCGGCTGCGGCTCGGAGATGCTGCGCCACAAATCGGTGTACCAAGGCTGGGGGTCCCTGGCTCTGGTGGGCGCGGGCGGCGGCGCGGGCGCCTCGATGCCGGGCACCTGCACGATATACGGCGTCTCGCCGGGCATCACCAGACGCAGGCGGTCCCGCGCCTCGCTGCGGATGTAGGCCGGATCCTGTTGCTGCGCACGACGATCGCGCAACCGGGCCAGATCCGTCTCGAGTTCCTCGCGCTGCTGCGCCAGCTGCGCTGCCTCCGCGCGCTGGGTGAAATACGTGCGCATCGGCACGGCGAGGGTGAGCGCGAGCCCGCACACCACCATCGCGAGGATCACCGCCTTGCCGGTGGAGAGGCCCAGGAACGTGTGGTCGTGCCTGTCGCCGACCGAACCCGTCTTGCGCGGTTTCGGCTTCTCCGCGGGCTCCGATCGCCTGCGACCGCGCTTGGCGGCGGAGTCGGCCGGGCGCGATCCGGCGGCACGCGACGTGCGGCGGTCCCCGCGTCCGGCCGGACTGGTCCCACGCGCACGTCGCTCCGTCATCTCACGCCTCGGTCTCTACTTCGCGGTACTCCCGGGGTTCGTGCCCCAGCTCAGCCTTCGAACGCGAAGCGGGGGAACGCGACGTCACCCGCGTAGCGCGCCGAATCACCGAGCGCGTCCTCGATGCGCAGCAGCTGGTTGTACTTGGCGACCCGCTCACTGCGCGCCGGGGCGCCGGTTTTGATCTGGCCGCTGCCCACCGCGACGGCGAGGTCGGCGATGGTGGTGTCCTCGGTCTCGCCGGAACGGTGCGACATCATCGTCTTGTAGCCGTTGCGATGCGCCAGCTCCACCGCGTCCAGGGTCTCGGTGAGGGTGCCGATCTGGTTCACCTTGACCAGCAGCGCGTTGGCGGCGCCCTTGGCGATGCCCTCCTCCAGGCGCTCCGGGTTGGTGACGAACAGGTCGTCGCCGACGAGCTGGATCTTCTCGCCGATCTGGTCGGTCAGGGTCACCCAGCCGTTCCAGTCGTCCTCCGACAGCGGGTCCTCGATGGACACCAGCGGGTAGGCGGCGATCAACTCGGCGTAGAACTGCGCCATCTCCTCGGCCGAACGCACCACACCTTCGAACTTGTAGCCGCTGCCGGAGGTGAAGAACTCGGTGGCGGCCACGTCCAGCGCCAGCGCCACGTCGCTGCCCAGCTTCAGGCCGGTCTTGGCGATGGCCTCGCTGATCAGGTCGAGCGCCGCCTTGGTGCCCGCCACGTCGGGCGCGAAACCGCCTTCGTCACCGAGACCGGTGGACAGGCCCTTGGCCTTCAGCACCGACTTCAGCGCGTGGTAGACCTCCGCGCCCCAGCGCAGCGACTCCTTGAAGGTGGGCGCGCCGATCGGGGCGACCATGAATTCCTGCACGTCGACGCCCGTGTCGGCGTGCGCGCCGCCGTTGAGGATGTTCATCATCGGGACGGGCAGCACGTGCGCGTTCGGGCCGCCGAGGTAGCGGAACAGTTCGAGGCCGGAGGACTCGGCGGCGGCGCGGGCCACCGCCAGCGAGACACCGAGCAGGGCGTTGGCGCCGAGCCGGGACTTGTCCTGGGTGCCGTCGAGGTCGAGCAACACCTGGTCGACGGTGCGCTGCTCCACGGCGTCCAGGCCGATGACGGCGGGCGCGATCTCGTCGAGCACGCCCTCGACCGCCTTGCGCACGCCCTTGCCGCCGTAGCGCTCGCCGCCGTCGCGCAGTTCGACGGCCTCGTGCTCGCCGGTGGACGCGCCGGAGGGCACAGCCGCCCGGGTCAGGGTGCCGTCGTCGAGAGCGATCTCGACCTCGACGGTGGGGTTACCGCGCGAATCGAGGATCTCGCGAGCTCCGACCTGTTCGATGATGGCCACGAAAAAGACACTCCTTCGGCTGCTGACACGGTATGTCTCACGGGATGGGCCGTGCGCTGCGAGCCTATCGTCCCGGCGGCGAGGCGGGTAACCGGCACTCCGGCGACCGGGAGATCACACCCGGCGGCCGATGCTGTAGCTCGCGGCCCGGTCGCGCACGGTCAACAGGTAGCTGTGCGACTGGTTGTAGGTGAGCAACGCCCGCTGCCAGCCGTGCTCGGAGGTGAGGTCGCCGCCGCTGGCGCACAGATACCTGGCTGCGGTGAGCGCGGCGTCATCGATGTTCTGCGGATCCGCGACGCCGTCTCCGTTGGCGTCGACGCCCCAGCGCTTCCAGGTCTCCGGGATGAACTGCAGCGGGCCGACGGCGCGATCGTGCTCCGGATCGCCGTCGAGCACGCCGCCGTCGGTGTCCCGCACCAACGCGACGCCCGGCGAGCCGTCCAGCGGGACTCCGATGATCGGCGGGCGGACCGAGCCGTCCGCGCCGAGCTGCGCCCCGCGATGGGTGCCGTGCTTGCTCTCCACGCTCGCGATGCCCGCGAGCGTCGTCCACGCGATGCCGCAGTCGGGACGGGCCCTGGTCATCACGGCCGCCGCGTAGCCGTACGCCTCCAGCGCGATCGGCGGTATG
Organism: Nocardia sp. NPDC051900; assembly: GCF_044452545.1. Lineage (NCBI taxonomy): Bacteria > Bacillati > Actinomycetota > Actinomycetes > Mycobacteriales > Nocardiaceae > Nocardia > Nocardia sp. NPDC051900. Next base: position 180,025 of record NZ_JBITBU010000007.1, read on the forward strand.
CCGAGCCCATCGGCCTGCTCATCGGCCCAGCCGCGCAACTGGACGGCGGTACGACCGGGAGCGTCCAGGTCGATCACGGGCAGCGGGGCGCCCGGGCCGGGCGGGATGCCCTCCGGGATCGGGGTGCGGTCGGTCCCGCAACCGGCGAGCCCGAGGAGCACCACGATGGCGGCCGAGACGCCGGTCTTTCGCAACACCCTTCCATCATCCAGATGCCGGCGCGGGTCCGCGGCAAGCCGGTGACCGAGCGCACTGCGTGTCGAAAGCGCGTATGACCCGCACGGTCGCCGTGTCAGACCAGCAGTTCGCTGGTCGCGCTGTGCGTCGGCGCGGTGAGCACCGTTCCGGTGTCCCCGGATTCGACGACGCAACCCTGGTCGAGGACGATCAGCCGGGGACAGTATCCGGCGACCAAGGCCATGTCGTGTGTGATGACCAGCAAGGCGGTGTCACGTTCGGACCGGATCCGATCCAGCAGCGCCATGATCGCCGCCGCGGTGGTGTGGTCCAGCGCCGAAGTGATCTCGTCGCACAGGAGCACGGCCGGTTCGGCGGCGAGGGCCCGGGCCAGCGCCACCCGTTGCCGCTGGCCGCCGGACAGTTCGTGCGGATAGCGGGCGGCCAGGTCGGCGGACAGCTCGACCGCGGCGAGCAGTTCGGCGATTCGGGGAGAAAGATCCCGGCGTGCGACCCGCCCGATCCGCCGCAAAGGGCGGCCGAGCGTTTGCGCCACGGTGCGGCGCGGGTTGAGCGCGGACCGGGGGTTTTGAGTGACCAATTGAATGCCGCCCGCGCCGGGGTGATTTCGCCGGTTCGCCCCAACGGTGATCGGGTCACCACGCAGTTCGAGCGATCCGGTCGCCGAATGGTGCAGCCCCGCGAGCACGCGAGCCAAGGTGGTCTTGCCCGCGCCCGACGCGCCCACCACCGCGAGCGCCGAGCCCGCCTCCAGCGCGAGGTCGATGTCGGCGAGCACTCGGTGTCCGTCGATCGAGGCGCCGATGTTCTCGGCGCGCAGCACGACGTCGGGCGGTCGGTTGTCCGTCGAGACGGCCGAAGGCTTGTGACCGTTGCGCGCTCGCTCTCCGGTCGAGGCGACGTCCGGCGGAGGGAGAGCACTTCGCCGTTCACCGGCACACACCTGTGTACTGCCCGCCGGAGACGGAGGCGGGGACGCCGGACGGACCGCGCCGAGTTCGATGATGTCGTCGGCGATCGAGTGCACGAGAGCGGTGTCGTGCCCGGACAGCAGGATCGCCGCCGAACGCTCGCGGGCGAGTGCCGCCAGCTGCCCGGCGATATCGGTGCGCAGTGCGCCGTGCAGCCCGGCCAGCGGCTCGTCGAGCACCAGCACGCCGGTCCGGCGGATCAGCGCCCTGGCGAGGGCGACGCGACGCTGCTGACCGCCGGACAATTCACCGGGGCGGCGGCGAAGGTAGTCCGGCGACAGACCGACCAGCGCGAGCGTGTCGATCAGGGTGGACTCGGGCGCGCGCGGCGCGACCTCGCGTAACAGGGCGCGCACGCGCAGCAGCGGGTTCAGCGCCGACCCGGGATCCTGCCCGACGTAAGCGATATGCTGACGTCGGAAGCGTTGCAGCGCAACGCGATCGAGCGCCAGCACATCGTGTCCGGCAACCGATGCCGAGCCCGTCGTGCGCGCCGCCGCGGACGGGAGTTGCCCGAGCAATGCGCGCATCACCGTGGTCTTGCCCGACCCGGACGGGCCGGTGAGCGCCGTGACCGTGCCCGCCGGTATCCGGAAAGTCGCGGGTCCGGCCAATTCTCGCCCGTCCGGACCCAGCACGGTCAGGCCGTCGACCGCGACGAGATCGGCGCGCACCTGCCCGGCGCCATCCGCCTCGGCCGTCCGACGCGCGCTCGTCGTGACGTTCACGTTCATTCCCGCTCCCCTCGCCCGAACGCCGACACCGCCAGGTTCACGCTCACCGCGACGATCGCGATCGCGAGGCTCGGAGCGAGCACGGCCCAGGGATTGAGCAGCATGCCGGAGGCGTTCTCGCGCACCATGACCGCCCAGTTGCTCGCACCGAGCGTCGTGGGCAACTGGAGGAAGGACGCCGTGCTCACCAGATAGACCGCCGCCACGAAACGCAGCCCGAGCTGAGTCGTCGACACCGCGCGCAGGTTCGGGATCACTTCCCGGAATACCAGGTGCCCGAGCGACTCACCGGCGGCTCGCGCGCTCTCGACATATCCGGACGCCGCGACCCCAGCGGCGGCGGCCGTGAAGATCCGCGCGCAATAGGGAACGCCGAACAGCAGCGCCAGGACGATCAGTCCCAGGGTTCCCGCGTCGGGCCACGAGGTCAGCACGAGCATAATCCCCAGCACCGCGGGTAGCAGGATGAACAAGTCGGTGCCGAGTTCGATCCACTGGCCGATCCGCGGGCGCAGCGCCGCGACCGCGCCGAGGACACACGACAGTCCGGTCACCGACACCGCGATCACCGCGGCCACCAGCAGCAATCCCCAACCGCCATAGAGCAACTGGCTGAGCACGTCGCGGCCGAGCCGGTCGGTGCCGAACGGCGCGCCTGCAGCGGGATCGCCGAACGGGATGCCGATCGCTTCCTCCGCCGGGTGCGGCGCCAGCGTCGGTCCCAGCGCCGCCGCCAGCGTGACCAGCAGAGCGGGCGCGACGGCCAGCCGCCCGAGCCGCCGCCGCGCCGGGCTCGCGATCTTCGCGGGAGCCGTCATCGCCGCCCCCGCAACGACCAGGCGCGGATGCCGTCGGCGGCGGCGAGCACGACCATGATGAGCACCCCGGACAACGCGACCACCGCGGCCACCACCGAAGTGTCCCGATCGGCCACCGAACCGGCCAGGACCGCCCCTAGACCGGGATAGTTGAACACGGTCTCCACCACCAGAGCACCGCCGAGCAGCATCCCGACCGTGGTGGCGAAGCTGGCGACGATCGTCGGCAACGCGAACGGCAGCACGTGCCGCGCCAGCACCGCACGGCCCGAAATGCCGTCCAGCACAGCGCTTTCCACGTGCGGAGCCAGCGCGGCGTCGGACAAGGCGGCGCGCACCACCCTGGTGTTCCATCCGATCTGGGGCAACGCGAGCGCGAGCACCGGCAACACCAGCATCTCCGGTCCGGCCGGCATCCCCGACCGGCCGGTGATGGTCACGGCGGGCAGCCAGCCCAGCGCCAGCGCGAACACCAGGATCAGCACCGTGGCGATCACGAATTCGGGAACGGCCACCGCGGTGGTCGTCGTCGGCTGCAAGACGCGCGCGGCCACGCTGCCCGGACGCGTCGCCCACCACGCGCCGAGCGCGAGCGACGCGAGCACGGTCACCGCGAGGGCGATACCGCCGAGCAGCAGCGTCGGCGGGAACTTGTCGACGAGCAGGTCATCGACCGGCCGTCCGCGCGCGGTACGTCCGAAATCGCCGGTCACGACGCCCGCGATCCAGTTCCAGAACCGCACCGCCAGGGGACGGTCCAGTCCGAGTTCGTGTTCTTTGGCGGCGATCTGCTCGGGCGTGGCCTCCCGGCCGAGGACGGCGCGGGCGGTGTCGCCCGGCAGCAGGTCCACGGCGACGAAGACGCAAGCCAGCAGCGTCACCAGCAGGATGACGCGCCGGAGCAGCAGTCGCGCGAACAGCATCACCCGGCCAGCCAGGCCTTCTCCAACTGCACCCTGGCGAACCCGCCGAGCGTGGGCAGGTCGCGCACCCGGGAGGCGGCGATGTCGATGCCGTCGGCCATGCCCCAGACCAGGTAGCCGCCGCGCTCGTACTGGATGCGCTGCAATTCCTGATTCGCCTGCCGGTACTCCGCGTCGGTGCGCGCGGCGAGCGCTTTCGCGGTCGCGGCGTCGAATTCGGCGTCCTTGAAACCGGTTTCGTTGCGGTTCGATCCGCTCGACAGCAGTTTGCTCGCGAAGAAGAGGGTGGAGTCGTTGGTGCCCCAGGAGATCGTGTACAGCGGCGCCTTCAACCAGGTCTGGTCGTAGAAGGCGTTCGGCTCCTGGGTGACCACGTCCAGCCGGACGCCGATCTCGGCGAGCTGGGTGGCGATCACCTTCGCCGATTCCACCTCACCGGGCGCCTCGGCCTTGGTGACGAAGGGGTAGCTGCGCCCGGTGTCGAATTGCGACTCGCGCAACAGCGCTTTCGCGCGATCGAGGTCGCGGGTGCGCTGGGCGAGGGAGGTGTCGTAGAGCGGATCGGCCGTGCCGAGAATGTCGTTGGCCACCGTGCCGTATCCGGAATGCACCTGGTTGACCAAGGCTTTGCGGTCGACGCCGAGCCGTAGGGCGGTGCGCACCCGTGCGTCGGCGAACGGGCCGTCGGAGCTGCGCATGGCGACACCGACCACCGTGTCGTTCGGTCGGCGCACGACGGCCAGATCGCCGCGTCCCTCGACGGTGCGGCCCGCGATGGCGCCGACGTTGGAGGCCAGGTCGATCTGCCCGCCGAGCACCGCGTTGCCCAGCGCGGTCACGCTTTCGAACATGGTTACCTCGATGGCGTCCAGCGGCGGCGGCCCGCCGTGCCACCGCTCGTTGCGCACCAGCCGGGCGTTGCCGCCCTGATAGGACTCCAACCGGAACGGTCCGCTGCCCACGGCCTTGGTGAAATCGGTGGTGTCCTTCTTGACCGTGAACGTCATCAGCCGCACCAGCAGCGGCAGTTGGGTATTCGGTTCGGGCACGGCCAGCACCACCCGGTTCGGCCCGTCGGCGGAGATGTCCTCCACGGCCACCGGCATCTTCGACGCGCCACCGACCGTGCGCAGCCTGCGCAGCGACCACACGACATCTTCGGACGTCACCGGTGTCCCGTCGTGGAAGGTCGCGTTCTCGGCCAGGGTGAAGCTCCAGCGCCGCCGGTCGGCGTCCGGCTCCCACCGATTCGCCAGACGGGGAACGACGTTCGGGTTGCCGCCCGGCACAGTGAGGGCGTCGTAGACCAGGGAGGTGACGAGGAAGTCGCTGTCGTTGCTGAGGTTGGCGTGCGGATCGCGTTCGATGCGCGCCGCGGTGCCGAGCGCGCCGACTCGCAGCGTGCCGCCAGGCCGAGCGGGCCCGGACACGTCGGCGTCATCGGAACAAGCGGCCACCAGCAGCACAGCCCCCACGCCGAGACTCGACCGCAGCAGGTCCCTTCGATTCAAAACCATTGTGCTGCCCCTCTTCCTGAACCGAACCCACGGCGGTACCGCACACAGTGCCTCGATCAGGACAGGCTAGCCTAATGCACGGCGCGACTCGCCGATACCGGCATCAAAACGGCAGTGCAAGGGCGCATCTCCCGCAAACCCCCGACCGAGCCCCGGCACGTCCACAGGGCCGACTTCACCCGAGCCGAAGTTATGCGATTCGGCTATTTTTTGCCGACTCGCTTAGGTAAGCCTTGCTTCACTTCCTACAAAGGGCTACCTTCCCATACTAATCGTGAACCCTGCTTTTCCCACTGCTGCGAAGAAGGGATACCCGGTGAAAAGCGTTCTCTCCGAACGTAAGCCGCTTCACCCCCTAGACCTCGAACGACGCGAGCTTTCCCCGGAAGCGGGCCGCGCGGTGCGCGCTCTCGCCAGAGAGATATCGGTCACGCTCGATCTCGCACTCGCCGATCCGGCGGCCGCGGCGCGCACCCTCTCGGACCCCGCGCTCATCGAACGGATCGATGCGGGCGCCGCACGGCTCCCCGCCGAAGTGCGCCACGCCATGCGCCCGCCCGCCACCCCGGCGGGCGCCACGGTCGTCGGTCGTCTTCCGCTGGTGGACAACGAATTCGGACCGACTCCGCCGAGCTGGCGGGAGGCGGCGCGCTGGAGCGGAGATCCGGAGCGGCGCGCGCGTTCGTTCGAACTCGACTTGGTGATGCTGCTGCTGGCGCGGAGCGCGGGCGAGCCGTTCGGCTGGCAGGGCCAGCAGGACGGCCGATTGGTCAACAATATCGTTCCCGCGGCCGGTCACGAACACGAACAGTCCGGCGCCAGCAGCAAAGCGCTGCTCAGCCCGCACACCGAGGACGCCTTCCATCCGGAGCGCGCCCACCTGCTGATGCTCGGTTGCCTACGTAACCCGGATCTGGTCGGCACCACCGTGTCGTCGGTGCGCCGGATCGAACTGTCCACCGCGCAACGCGAACTGCTCAGCACGCCCGCACTGCCCATCCTGCCGGACGTCTCCTACGGCGACGGTCACGAAACCTACCCGGCCGCACCGATTCCGACGCTGTGGAGCGTCGCGGGCGCCGACCGGCAGACGCTGCGCTACGACCCGGCGTACACGCCGCTCGACGACGCCGACCCGGAATTCCGCGCGGCCTATGAACAACTCGCCGCCGAGCTCGAACGCGTCCGCGTCACCGCGTCGCTCGCCCCCGGCGAGCTGTTGCTCGTGGACAACGACGTCGCCGTGCACGGCCGAGTGCCGTTCACCGCGCGGTACGACGGCACCGACCGGTGGCTCAAGCGAGTGAACATCCGGCTTCCGGAACGGCGGCGGCGGGCCGAGGAAGCCGACGAGAATGGCTACGGGCAACAAACCGTAGCCCCGTTCCGGACGGCGGCCACCCCGCCGGTTCAGAGCGGCACTCATGAGCGGGATGCAGTACGACATGATCGAGGACCCCTTGAGCACGCGTGACCGAAGCACACCCCTGCGGGTGTTGAGCCGAAGCGACCTCGCCGACGTGCCGATCACACCGGCCGCGGTGGTACGCGCCGTGGAAGAGGCGTATCTCGCCCTGGCGGCGGGTGATTCGGACAATCCGCGCAAGCTCAGCGTCGCCAACCCCGACGGCTGGTCGGTCGCCTACGCCATGCTCGGCCGGGACGGCCGCAGGCGCGTGGTGGCGATGAAGACCTCCTACAAGTTCGACCCCGGCCACGATCGCAGCACGAAGCGGTACTACACGACCATCACGCTCTACGACGACAGCACCGGCGCGCCGATCGCGATGATGGACTGCGCGCGGGTCGGCGCGTTGCGCACGCCCGCGGTGTCGGCTCTGCTGGTGCGCGAGACGATCCGGCGGGGCGCGGAGAGCGTGCTGCTGATCGGCACCGGAACCCAGGGCCGCAACGCCCTTCCGCATCTGCTCGCCGCGAACCCGCAGCTGCGCAAGCTGATGGTCTACGGCACGCACCCCGAGGGCCTGGCAGCCGTGCATCGCGTGCTCGCCGAGCACCATCCGCACGCGCTGCTCGAGACCGTCACCGATCCACGCGCCGCGGCGGCCACGGCCGATGTCGTGCTGGCCACGGCGGGCCCGGCCACCGAAGTGGCGCTCGAATCCGACGATCTGGCGCCCGGTTCGGTGGCGGTGCTGGTCGGTTACGGGCTCGCGCCGTCCGCGCTGACCGATGCCGACCGCGTGATCGCGACCAGCGCCGAGCAGATGGCGCTGACCGGCACCGACATGGCCGGACCCGACGGCACGCTGCGCACGGTGGACGCCGAGCTGCCGCAGATCCTCGATCGCCGTGCGGTCGCGCGCCGCTCCGACGACGAGCGCCTCTTCGTCTACAACAGCGGGCTGGTGCTGACCGACATCGCGGTGGCCCACGCGCTGGCGGAGCGGGCGATCGCGGAAGGCCGTGGCACGGAGGTACCGCTGTGGGACTAGCGCACGGAGGTGCACGGTGGGACTAGAACACGCGAGTGTCACCGTGGAGCCCGCGGACGAGGCGGCCACGCGCGATTCGATCAGCGCGTCACCGATGCCCGCGCATCTCGATCCGTGGGAGCGCCGCCTGTTCGCCGATCCAGATCTGCTCGGTGACCTCGCTTTCACGATGGGCGGGCCGTTCCACGTGATGTACCCGGCGCGGGTCGGCCACAACATCCGGGCGTTCCGCGCCGCTTTCGAGAGCGCCGGCGTGCAAGGTGCCATTTACTTCGGCAAGAAGGCGAACAAGGCCGCGTGCGTCGCGCGGGCCTGCGCGGAACACGGTGCGGGCGTCGACGTCGCCAGCGTCGGCGAGCTGACCGCCGCGCTGGCACAAGGCGTGCGCGGTGCCGAGCTCATGGTGACCGGACCGGCGAAAGCGGACGACCTGCTGTGGCTGGCCGCCCGGCACGGTGCCCTGATCGCCGTGGACGATCTCGGCGAGCTCGAACGGCTCGCCGCGCTGGCGCCCGCCGACGGGCCCGCGCGAGTGCTGATCCGCGTGCTGCCCGCGGCCTCGGCCAGCCGGTTCGGCATGACCTCCGGCGAAATCGAGGAAGCCCTCGCGTTGTGCGGCGTACGCGATTCGATTCGCTTGGAGGGCCTCAGTTTCCATCTGTCGGGCTACGACGCGGTGGCGCGCGCGGAACTGGCGGGCGAGCTGATCGCCCGCTGTCTGCACGCGCGCACGCTGGGGCATCCGGCCACCACCGTGTCGATCGGCGGCGGGTTCGGCGTCGACTACGTTCCGGCGGACGCGGCGATGGAGTTCACGGCGCGGGCGGGCAGGCAGTGGTTCCACTCCGGCAAGGCCTTCGATTCGTACTATCCGTACCACTTTCCGGTGCCCGGCGCGGCCATGCTCGCGCAGATCCTCGACCACGCGGATCTCGCCGGACGACTGCGCGACAACGCCGTACGGCTGGCCGTCGAACCGGGGCGCGCGCTGCTCGCGCACGCGGGCTGCACCGTCTTTCGCGTCCAAGGCAGCAAGACCAGGCACGCGCACGGCCAGCCCTACCGGTTGCTCACCGTGGACGGCACCAGCCTCAGTCTCTCGGAGCAATGGTTCGACAGCGAGTACCTGCCCGATCCGGTGCTGTGGCCCGCACGACCCGGCACCGCGACGCCGACCAGCGTCGGGGCCGCCACCTGTCTGGATTCCGACATGCTGAGCTGGCGGCGGGTGCCGCTGCCCCGCCCCGCCGAGGTCGGCGATCTGCTGATCTACCCGAATACCGCCGGTTATCAGATGGATTCGAACGAATCCGCGTTTCACGAATTGCCCATCCCACCGAAAGTCGTACTGCACGACGCACCCGGCGATCGCTTCCGCTGGACCCGCGACGGCAGCTGACCCGACTTCCCGACCAGAACCAGGAGACCTCGATGCCGCTCGTCACGCGCGTGACGGATCTGATCGGCCGCACGCCGCTGTTCGAGCTCGCGGCCACCGCGTCCGGCACCCGCCTGCTGCTCAAACTGGAGCAGTTCAACCCGACCGGTGCGGCCAAGATCAGGATGGCGCGCGAAATGGTGCTCGACGCCGAGCGTCGCGGTTTGCTACGCAGTGGCGGACATATCATCGAGTCCACATCCGGCAACACCGGGCTCGGCCTCGCGGTAGTTGCCGCGGAACGTGGGTATCGCTTCACCGCAGTGGTCGACCATCACGCATGTAAGGACAAACTGCGCGCGATGCGGGCAATGGGTGCGGAACTGGTGTTCGTCGCCGACGAGGGCGACGACAACCTGGCCACCTCGGCACGAGAGGACCTGGCCGAGGCGATGGCGGCCGAACGGGAGGACGCGTACTTCACCGAGCAGCACAACAACGACGCCAACGCGGTGGGCTACTACCCGGTGGCCGAGGAATTGCTCGAGGACGTCGACCGGGTCGACATCCTGCTGTCCGCCGTGGGAACCGGAGGTTCGCTGTTCGGCACCGCGACCCGGCTGCGCCAGCTCGGCTGCACGCCGCACGTCATCGGGGTCGAACCGGTCGGCTCGATCGCCTTCGGCGGGCCGGGCGGTCCGTACTGGCAGTCGGGCACCGGCACCCCGCCGGGCGCCACCATCGGCACCGCCGTTGACTATTCGCTGCTGGACGAGGGCGTGAAGGTCACCGACGTGGCGGCCTTCGCGACCGCCCGCGCGGTCGCCGCCGAACTGGGGCTGATGATCGGCGGGTCGGCGGGCGGCTCGGTGTACGCCGCGCTCACCCGGCTGGAGGAGTTCCCGCCGGGCTCCACCGTGGTCACCATCGTGTGCGACGGCGGGGAGAAGTACTTGGACACGGTGTTCGACGACGAGTGGATGAACGAGCGCGACCTGCTCGACCCCGGCACCGAACGCGAGATCGCGCTGCTGCTGCGGCGCTACACGCCCGCCGCCAGGAACACGTTGGTGGAAGCGCGGTGAGGTCCGGTCGTTGGTACGGTGCGACGCTGCGCCCGCGCGGGACGACGCTCCCGCCCTCTGTGAAGGAGAACCGGTGATCGTGACGAGTTTCCGCGGCGACGGCGGGCGGCTCACCGCGCTCGCGACGCCGATCGCGCTGACCCAGCTCGCCCAGATCGCGGTATCCACCACGAACATCGCGCTGATGGGCACACTCGGCGTGCGGCAGGTGGCCGCGGGCGGCCTGGCGATCGTGCTGTTCAACCAGATCCGCACCATGTGCGTCGGTTTGATCACCGGCAGCGGCAACCAGATCGCCACCGCCGTGAGCGCGGCGGGCAAACGCGGCGAATCACCGGATCCGGAGATCCGCGACCTGCTGCGCTCGAGCTTCGCGATCGCCACGATCGCCGGGTTGCTCGGCGGTGCGGTGCTGATCGGGCTCGGCTGGGCGCTGCCCTGGCTCGGACAGGACCCGGGAGTGCTCGCCGACGCCCGCCCGCTGATGATGGCGCTCGCGCCGGGCCTGCTGCCGTGCCTGTGGTTCCAGGTGCTGCGCCAGTACACGGTCGGCATGCAGCGCCCGCAGGCGCTGCTGCTGGTGACGCTCGGCTCGGTGGTGCTGAATCTGCTGTTGGCGCTGGGCCTCATCCACGGCAAGGGCGGCCTGCCCGAACTCGGGCTCACCGGTATCGGTGTCGCGACCTCGCTGGTCTTCCTGATCACCTTCGGCGTGTTCTGGGTGATGGTGTGGCGCGACGAGGAACTCGGCCGCACCCTGCCCGGCACGCCGCTGCCGGTGCGGCTCACCACCGTGCGCGCCGAGCTGCGACTGGGCACGCCGATCGCGCTGACCTACGGCTCCGAGGCCGGCATGTTCTCGGTGCTCGCGCTGGTCATGGGCAGCATCGGCCCGGCGGCGCTGGCCGCGCACAACGTCGTCTACCAGATCATCTACATCGTGTTCCAGGTGGCGATCGGTCTCTCGCACGGCGCCTCGATCCTGGTCAGCCACGCGGTCGCGCGCGACGAGCACGCGCACGCCCGTGCACTGGCCTGGCTGGCGCTGCGGCACGCCGCGGTGATCGCCGCGGTGACGGGCGCGGTGTACGTGATGGCCCCCGATCTGGTGCTGCGCCCCTTCCTGGACTCCTCGGACGCCGACACCGTCCAGGTCGCGCACACCCTGCTGCTGATCGGCATCGTGCTGCAATTCTTCGACGCCGCTCAGAACATCGGCACCGGCCTGCTGCGCGGGCTGAAGGCGACCGACGCGGGCTTCCGGCTCTCCCTGATCGGCTACTGGGGCGTCGGCCTGCCCGTCGCCCTGCTGCTGGCCTATCCGGCCGGGCTCGGCGCGGCGGGCGTCTGGTGGGGACTCACCGCGGGCCTGGCCACCACCGCGATCCTCATGCTGCGCCGCTACTTCGCGTTGCTGGACGAGAAGGACCGCGACCGGCCGCACCTGCTCCCGGAGACCCTCACGACCCAGAGCTGATCGGTCCCGACCGCGCTCCGGGCACCTCCGTGTCGTCGGACGGCTCTCGCGATCGCCGAAGCCGCATCGGCGGGGCAACCGGACGAACGACAAGTTGGGCTCCACCGGTCCGACGTGGTCCACGACGGACGCCTACCCCGCTCCGGGGCTGCCCCGGCACGCCATTCGCGGTGCCGAAGGGCGGCCTCGGAGCAGCTAGTCCAGCCCGGGACGGGAATGCCTCGAAACCCGCCGTGTACCCGCCCGACGGCCCGTCGCGGGGCAGCGCCCGCAGCGGCTTCGACCGGAGCTTCGGCGCTCGGGACCCGTGCTCGGACCGTGCGATCGCGAAGGTCCGGCGGACTCCCGGCCTGCCGGTGCCGGAACGTGCGATCGCGACCGTGGGCACCGACGACGGCAACTGGACTCGCGCCGACCCGGTTCGGCCATCACCGTCGGCGCTCCACGTGTGCGGGTTCTCTCGACAACGACCGTGGCGGAGGGTGTGTCGCGTAGCGTTGAAACGTCGTCGGCCGGGCCGGGATGACGTGCGCGGCCCGGGATCGGGAGGTGCCGGATGCTGAGCGTGTTCTCCTCGCCGGGGCACTACGTGCAGGGCCGGGAGGCCACCGCCGCGCTCGGGGCGGAGATGACCCGCCTCGGCATCGGCGGGCCGGTGCTCATCGTGGCGGGCTCCAGCGCTTTCCGGCTGCTGGCAAGCACCTGGGAGCGCTCGCTGACGGACGCGAAGATCGCCTATTCGATCCATCTGTCCGGTGGCGAATGCAGCCGGGCCGAGATCGCCCGGATCGCCCACGCCGTCGAGGAATCAGGCAGCACGGTCGTCCTCGGGGCGGGCGGCGGCAAGGTGCTCGACGCGGCCCGCGCGGTCGCCGACGACCTCGATCTGCCGATGATCAGTTGCCCGAGCACCGCCTCCAGCGACGCACCGTGCAGCGCGCTGTCGGTGATCTACACCGACGCGGGCGAGTTCGAGGCGTATCAGCTCGTGCGGCGGAATCCGGCGCTGGTGCTGGTGGACACCTCGGTCGTCGCGCAGGCCCCGGCTCGGCTGCTCGCCGCGGGCATGGGCGATGCCCTGGCGACCTGGTTCGAGGCGCGCACGTGCAGCGCCGCCCAGGTGCGCAACATGCGCGGCGGCGCCTCCACGCGCAGCGCCACCGCCTTGGCCGAACTCTGCTATCGCACCTTGCTCGCCGACGGCGCGCAGGCGCTGACCGCAGTCCGCACCCGCGGCGTCACACCGGCGCTGGAGCGCGTCGTCGAGGCCAACACCTTGCTCTCCGGACTCGGCTTCGAATCGTCCGGGCTGGCCGCCGCGCACGCCGTGCACAACGGTCTGACCGCCGCCGCGCGAACGCGCCCGTTCCTGCACGGCGAGAAGGTCGCGTTCGGCACCCTCACCCAATTGGTGCTCGAGGGCGCGCCCGCGTCCGAGATCGGCACGGTGCTGGATTTCTGCGCCGAGGTCGGTTTGCCGACCACGCTGGCCGCCCTCGGACTGCCCGATGCCGACGACGAGACACTGGCGGCCATCGCACAGCGTGCGACCGCTCCGGGCGAGACGATCCACAACGAACCCTTCACGGTGTATGCCGCGATGGTTGTGGACGCCCTGCGCACCGCCGACGCCCTCGGTCGGTGACCAATCCCACATCCACCCGCGTTCACCCAGCGTCCGACACCGAAACCTCACCTTCCCGCAAGCGAGTCTTCATCAACCGCCGGGAAACCTGTCCGTAACCGACGCTATCGTGGCGACGGAGCCAAGCCAATGGCGGGCAACCCGCCAGGAGGGATTCGGTCCGGTGTCCATCACCAGAGTCGCGGAGTATCCGCGTCCGGATCATGTGTTGTTCCACTTCAGCGATACACATCTCATCGCGGGCCACGACCCCCTGTACGGCGATGTCGACGCCGACCTACGGTTACGGCAACTGCTGGACCAGGCCGCGGCGAGCGGGATCCGGCCGACCGCGATCGTGTTCACCGGCGACCTCACCGACCGGGGCGAGCCCGCCGCGTACGCCAAGCTGAAGTCGATCGTCGAACCATTCGCCAGAAGTTTGCAGGCGCCCATCGTGTGGGTCACCGGCAACCACGACGACCGCGCCGCCCTCCGCGCCCGCCTGCTCCACGAGTACCCCACCACTTCCCCGCTGGACCGGGTGCATCTGATCGACGGATTGCGCATCGTCGCCTTGGACACCTCGGTGCCCGGCCACCACTACGGGGAGATCTCCGACGACCAGCTGGAGTGGCTGTGCTCGGTCCTGGCCGAGCCCGCGCCCTTCGGCACCATCCTGGCCATGCACCACCCTCCGGTGCCGTGCGTGATCGACCTCGCCGTCACCGTGGAACTACGGGATCAGCGCCGACTGGCCGACGTGCTGGACGGCACCGACGTGCGCGCCATCCTCGCCGGGCACCTGCACTTCTCCACCAGCGCCACGTTCGCGGGCATCCCCGTCTCGGTGGCGTCGGCCACCTGCTACAGCCAGGATCTCGGTGTGGCGCAGGGTGGCCTGCGCGGCCGGGATGGCGCGCAGGCCTTCAACTACGTGCACATCTATCCGGACACCGTCGTGCACTCGGTGGTGCCCATCGAGCGCGGTCGCACGGTGGGCGCTCCCGCCACGCCGGAGGAGGCGCGGCAACGGCTGACGGAGGAGGGCATCGTGATCCCGCCCGCCGCGCGCATCCCGCACGTCATGCGGCGCCCTGCGTCGACTCCGGAAGCGGATGACGAGGCGGTGTACTGAGCCGTTCCCACGGCGCGGGCTCGGGGTAGTAGCGGGCCAGGAACTCCGAGACGATCCGCACCCGGTCGGACTCGGCGACCTCGGGGAAACTGCCGTCGTTGAGGCAGAAGAAGTCGACGTCGCGATGACGCGCCAGCCCGTCCAGCAAAGCCAGACCGTGGTAGCTGGTCGTGTCGACGTACCGCATCTTCGCCGACTCCTGGGGCACCGCGCGCCCGGTCAGCATGGCGTAGTAGTGATACAGCGAATTGGTGACCGAGATGTCGGTGGCCGCGCGGAACCGGCTCGCGCTCGTGCGCGCGAAGTCCGCGGCGAACTCCTCCTCCATCTCCATGAGCACGCTGCGTCGCAATGGCGCGGGCGTGTGCTCCAGGTGCCGCGTGATGACATAACCGAAGCGCTCCGCCAGCAGCGCCCGGTTCACCCGGGCGGCGTTCTCGAAACCGCTGCGCCGCTCGTTGTTGCGTCCGGGCCCGATCCTGGTGTCCGCTTCGATGAATCGGCTCACGCCGCCCGGCGTGAAGAACATCGACGGACGCACCGGACGTGCGAAGAACATGTCGTCGTTGGAGTACAGAAAGTGCTCGCTGAGCCCGTCGATGTGCTGCAACTGGCATTCCACCGCGTGCGAATTGAACACCGGCAAGCCGCTGACGTCCCGGAAGTGGTCCGCCGCAGGCACCACGGTCACCTTCGGATGCGCGGTCAGCCACTCCGGCGGCGTGGAGTCGGTCGCGATGAAGATCCTGCGGATCCACGGCGCGTTCTTGTGCACCGACCGCAGGGCGTACTTCAACTCGTCGATCTGGCGGATCCTGGCGTCCGCGTCGTCGCCCTCGCCGACCACGACCTGAGCGAGCATCCCGGCGCGGCGGGCGCGGAACTCCGGATCGGAGCCGTCCACCCAGGAGAACACCAGGTCGATATCGAACCCGACGTCACCGGTCTGCGGCGCGAACATGTCCGCCAGGGTGGGCCAGGTCCGGTCGAACAGCCGCACCTGCGTGCGCTGGACGTCGGCGAGGTCGAAGACCGGGCGGGTCAGCGCGTTCGGGCGCGGGCAGGTCACCGTGTCGCCGTGGTATTCCCACAGTTCCAGCTCGACATGGTGCGCCGGGTCGTGGTCGCGCCCGAGCCGGAAGACGTTGTGCCGCAATTCGACACAGGAGAACCCCGCCGACATCGCCGCGGCGGTCACCCGGCGCACCATCAGGCGCTGCGTCGCGTCGGCCGCGAGCACGAGCCGGTGCCCGCTGTCGCGCACCAGCAGGAACGACACCTCCGCGGCGGCCAGTTCCGCGCGCAGGTAGCCGAGATCCTCGATCATCGCCGCGGACACGGCGAGATTGCTCGCCATGGCCCGCGTGACCATTTCCACCGCCCCCGAATCCACTGCTCCCCTGTCCGTCATGACTGCCTCCACTTCCGTCGAACCACCGGTCTGAAGATTGCGTCCGGGGCACCGCGCCGAGCGCCGATCCGTCGATGCCGGGGCATCGACGTGCGAGGACCGCGCGCCTGGCGCGGTGACATTCAGAAGTGGGGAAGGGTGCCGAAGCGCGGGTACGAATTGATCACCCGGTATGTAGACGACTGGTAGACCATTTCGTTTCACCTCACTCACGGCCGGACGCGCATGGCGTCATGGATGGAAGCGCTGCACTCGTGCGGGAACGATCGAAGGGCACGGGTGGCAGCCGCACGCCGGACAGTCATCGGCCGGCTGGAAGAGTGGTCTGCCCAGGAAACTCCGGGCACCTCTACGAATGATGCAACGCGCTCGACATTCCGTCAATCGGTGCGGCTGAACCGCCCCTGCCCGTGCGCTGCCCACGGCCGTGGCACACACTGGGCAATATAGTTAGGATAGGCTCACCATATCACCAGAGGAAGGGTTGTGCCGGTGCGCGTCGTCATTCTGTTCGGATCCGAGATGGGCACCGCGGAGTCCGCGGCGGACACCATCGCCGCGGAGCTGCGCGGGGCGCACGACGTCTCGGTGCACGACATGACGGACTTCGACGTCGCGGATCTGGACGTCCGCGACTTCCACGTCGTCGTGTGCTCGACCTACGGCGACGGCGAGCTGCCGACCGGCGCCGAACCCTTCGCCGCCGCGCTCGACCGCGACACGCCGGATCTGCGCGGGCTGCGCTTCGCCGTCTTCGGGCTCGGCGACATCGTGTACGGCGACACGTTCAACCGCGGCGGCGAGATCATCGCCGAGAAACTCGCCGCGCGCGGCGCCGTGCAGGTGGGCGAGCACGCGCGACACGACGCGTCGGCAGCGGTCCGCGTGCGCGACATGGCCAGGGACTGGGCCGCCGCGCTCGACATTCCCGCGCTGATCTCGGCTTGACCGGCGCCGGGCACGCGCCGCTGGTCACCGAAGCGCGGTCCGGACAAAGCGCCCAGCGCCAGCGCGCAAGGCGCACAGCGCCTTAGACTGCTATCAAGCGCGACACAGCCCGCCGCGCTCGACGATCCATGAGGTGACGAAGATGGCAGCCGGAGCGAGCCCCGCCCAACGTCAGCACAACTCGACAGATCATCCCGAGCTGGACGCGCTCCCGGAATGGCCACTGGAGACGATCGGTGTACTGGTGACCACCGACCCTGCACCGCATGCGATTCCGGTGTCCTGGCCGGTGCGGGCCGGTGACCGGCGCATCCTGATCAGCCTCAAGTACGATCGCGGTTCGCTGGCGCGGTTGCGCGAACATCCCGAGGTCGCCCTGCTGATCCTCGGTGGAGGCAACGTGGCGATGTGCGCAAGGGGCACCGCACACGTGGTCGCCGAGCAGATGCCCGACGCCGCCGACTACGTCGCCGTCCGCATCGACGTCGACGTGATCGACGACCATCGCCAGTCGGCCTTCGCGGTCGTGCAAGGCATCCAGCGCACGGTGCTCGACGACGAGAGCGAGTTGCGCGCGCTGAAGGGCCGGGTCGACACCCTGAGATCCTGGGCAGAACACCAGAACTAGATCGGCCCGGCGTTCCCGGGAGCAGAGAAAGAGGCGGCACCGGCCGTGCCGCGCGGAAGGGGATCATGAGCGTCACTCTGGCCAAAGGCGGCAATGTCTCGCTGTCGAAGCAGGCCGCGAATCTCACCAAGGTGTCGGTGGGGCTCGGCTGGGACGTGCGCACCACCACCGGCGCCGACTACGACCTCGACGCCAGTGCGCTCGCCTGCGGACCGAATCTGAAAGTGCTGTCCGATCAGCATTTCGTCTTCTACAACAACCTGCGCTCGCCCGATGGATCCATCGAGCACACCGGCGACAACCTCACCGGCGCGGGCGAGGGCGACGACGAGGTGATCAACATCGACCTCACCGCCACGCCGCCGAACATCACCAACATCTTCTTCCCGGTGTCCATCCACGACGCGGACGCACGCGGCCAGTCGTTCGGCCAGATCCGCAACGCCTTCATCCGCGTCGTCGACGCCGCCACCGGCGTAGAACTGGCCCGCTACGACCTCACCGAAGACGCCTCCACCGAAACGGCCATGATCTTCGGCGAGCTCTACCGCCACAACAACGAGTGGAAGTTCCGCGCCATCGGCCAGGGCTACGCCTCCGGGCTCGCGGGCATCGCCCGGGACTACGGGGTCAACGTCTGACGGTTCGATTCGCGTTCGCCGCGCCGGTCTTTCGGCCTCGTGCTCCATCGGCATCGAGAGCCGGAGGACCCCGCGCGGCACGTTTCGGCTCCGGTCGAACTCACGGGAACCGCTTCGCGATCGCCGCGGCGATCGCTTCCGGTGCGTGCTCTTGAATGAAATGCCGCGCGTGCGGCAGCTCGACTACGTCGAGATCGGTGAAGGCGGCTCGCATTCGCGGGATACAGGCGTTCGGACGGAACACCATGTCCCGCATTCCCCACACCAACAGGGCCGGCTTGTCGCCGAGCAGGACGGGCACATCTCGGGCGAGTCGGTCCAGCAGCGGGCGTGCGGCACGAATTTCCTTGGGCGTGGCGGCGAGTCCGCGTCGGGCTTCCGCGGTGGGCTGCACCGCGCGATAGTGGTCGGCCTCGGCCGCGCTCAGCTTGCGCCCCAGTTCCGCGAGCAGGACGCGCTCGACGAGGAAATTCTGTTCGAGTATCCGCCGCTGCATCGGACGGCTGCCCATGATCACGCTGAACGCCCGATTCGCCAGCGCTTCGGTCGGCCAGAACGAGGTATTGCCCAGCACGATCCCTCGCACCCGATCAGCGCGCGCGGCGCTCGCGCCCAGACCGATGGGGCCGCCCCAGTCCTGTCCCATCAGAACGAAGCCGTCGAGCCGCAGGTGATCGATCAGCTCGCCGAGGACCGCGGTGTGCTCGGCGATCGTGTACCCGAAACCCTCGGGACGTTCGGACAATCCGAAACCCGGATAGTCGACGGCGATACACCGGTACCGGTCGCGCAGGTCCTTCACGATGTGGCGGTAGAGGAAGCTCCAAGCCGGAGCGCCATGACAGAACAGCAGCGGCGGCCCGGCCCCCTCGTCGATGTAGTGAACCCGGCCCACCGACGAGTCGAACCAGCGCGACTCGAAGGGGTACAGACTCTTGTCAGGAACGAAATCGATCAGCATTGGCCCCTCCCTCCGAGACAGGCTACCTCGGGTGCACCCGAGCGCGCGGTCGCCTCCACCGAGAGGCCGTCTCCGGATCGGAAACCCCCGTGGTCGGTTGATGAAGACTGACGATTTCAGCCCAGGCTGCCTGCCGAGTGGAACGACACGAATCGCGGAGTCACCCGCAGCAGACCGGGTCGTCACAGGGGTCACCGACTTCGCTTCCGTAGGCGACCAAGTGGCGGACCGGGGCCAGGACTCGTTCGACGGTGTCGGGGTCGAGGGGCGGTGCGGACCGGTCGCTCGGTCGTCCCCAAGTGGGCGGCGTGTCGTCGATGTCGAAACGGGGTGCGCCATTGATGAACAGTGTCCACAGCGGGTGGTCGGGGAAGCCGTTCATCCGTAGGACCCACCACTGACCGTCGACGTGGGCGGCGACGGGGAATCTGCCGTTCCCGGTCGACTGCCATCGCGGTCGTGCGTTCAGTTCGGGGTACCGCATTCTTTCAGTCTCCCTGAATCGGACGGCCGCGCGGGATCCCTACCCGGTTCCCTCCGGCCAGAAGGCGTGCCAATCCCCCGCGGTAAGCGGAAGACGTTCACCGCGTTCCTTTTCCGCGATATCCTCCGCCGCGCGAATGGCGGCAGCGAAGGTCAGTGTCGCTTTGCGGAGGCGTTCTTCGGCGCTCTCCGCTCCGCCGAGATGGACGACGCGCAGGGCTTCGGGCACGAGGTCGGACGGCAGGCCCGCTTTGGTGCCGCGGGAGACGATCTTCTCGGCGAGGGCCAACGCGGGCTGGGCCATGGCTATGCCGTCCAGGCAGGAGCGGCGGGACTTCTCGGCGGATTTGCGTTCTTCCCACGCGCGTTCCTGGGCGGCGATCTTCTCGGCCACCGAGGCGTCGGGATCGATCGCGGAATCCACCAGGTGCGGGCTGCGGTTGACCAGTTTGGCCACCAGCGCGGCGGCGACGTCGTCGACGGTGAATTCGCCTGCGGCCTCCGCGATTCTGGAGTGGAAGAGCACTTGCAGCAGCAGGTCGCCGAGTTCTTCCTTGATCGTCTCGGCATCCTCGTGCTGGATGGCGTCGAGCAGTTCGTAGGTCTCCTCGAGCAGATAGGGGCGCAGCGAGTCGTGGGTCTGGGTGACCTCCCACCCACCGAAATGCCAGAGGCGGTCCATGACCGCGACCGCCCCGGCCAGCCCCGCCGCGACCACCGCGGTGTCCGTGCGCGGTGTCGCCTCCCCGTCGCGCTCCACGCCGTGAACCGCGCGATGGCGGGCGGCCCGCAGAACGGACTCGTCGCGTGTCGAGCTCATCGCGGCGCCATCTCGGCGGCGACGGTGAGGTCGACCGCTCCCTGCGCCTTCCCGTCCAACGCCAGCAACAGATCGGCGGCGAATTGCAGCAGCACGACATCGCGGACGCGCTCGGCCCCGACACTGTCCTGCACGCGCGGCAGCGGAAGTTGCACCACCCCGGACGCGGCGCGGTACCCCGCGCTCGGGTAGAGCCGCTTGAGGCGCATCTGCTTGGAATCGGGCAGGTGCAGCGGCGAGATCTTCAAGGTCGTCCCGGTGACCGCGATCTCGGTGACCTCGTACTCGCGGGCGAGCAGGCGCAGTTTGGCCACCGACACCAGACGCCCGACTTCCACCGGCAACGGGCCGTACCGGTCGACGAGTTCCTCCACGACCTGCGCGAGCGCCGAATCGTCCTGCGCGGCGGCGAGTTTGCGGTATGCCTCCAGGCGCAGCCGGTCACTGGCGATGTAGTCCGGCGGGATGTGCGCGTCGACGGGCAGGTCGATGCGCACCTCCTTGACCTCCTCGGTGAGGATCGGCTTGCCGTCCGCGGCGGCGCGATACGCCTCGACGGCCTCCCCGACCAGCCGCACGTAGAGATCGAAGCCGACGCCTGCGACGTGGCCGGACTGCTCGGCGCCGAGCACGTTGCCCGCGCCACGGATCTCCAGGTCCTTCATCGCGACCGCCATGCCCGCGCCGAGATCGGAGTTCTGCGAGATGGTGGCCAGTCGGTCGTAGGCCGTCTCGGTGAGCGGCTTCTCCGGCGGGTAGAGGAAGTAGGCGTAGCCGCGTTCCCGGCTGCGCCCGACCCGGCCGCGCAGCTGATGCAACTGCGAAAGGCCCAGCGCGTCGGCGCGTTCCACGATCAGGGTGTTGGCGTTGGAGATGTCCAGACCGGTCTCGATGATCGTGGTGCACACCAGCACGTCGTATTCGCGCTGCCAGAAGCCCTGCACGGTGGACTCCAGCGCGTCCTCGTTCATCTGGCCGTGCGCGACCGCCACTCGCGCTTCGGGCACCAGATCGCGAATCCGCTTGGCCGCCTTGTCGATCGACGACACCCGGTTGTGCACGTAGAACACCTGGCCGTCGCGCAGCAACTCGCGCCGGATCGCGGCGGTGACCTGCTTGTCGTTGTAGGCGCCCACGTAGGTGAGCACCGGGTGGCGTTCCTCCGGCGGGGTGAGGATGGTCGACATCTCGCGAATCCCCGCCAGGCTCATCTCCAGGGTGCGCGGAATCGGGGTGGCCGACATGGTGAGCACGTCGACGTGCGTGCGCAGCGCCTTGATGTGCTCTTTGTGCTCGACACCGAATCGCTGTTCCTCGTCGACCACCACGAGGCCGAGGTCCTTCCAGCGCACGCCG
Source organism: Nocardia sp. NPDC051900 (assembly GCF_044452545.1). Lineage (NCBI taxonomy): Bacteria > Bacillati > Actinomycetota > Actinomycetes > Mycobacteriales > Nocardiaceae > Nocardia > Nocardia sp. NPDC051900. The sequence goes on from NZ_JBITBU010000007.1 coordinate 201,592, forward strand.
GTCTGCAACAGCCGGTGCGTGCCCACCACGATGTCGACGCCGCCGTCGGCCATTCCCTCCAGCACCGCGCGGGCCTCGGCCGGATCGGTGAAGCGGGACAGGCCTTTCACGGTGATCGGGAAACCCGCGACGCGCTCGGTGAAGGTCTGCAGGTGCTGCTGCGCGAGCAGCGTGGTCGGCACCAGCACGACGACCTGTTTGCCGTCCTGCACCGCCTTGAACGCCGCGCGCACCGCGATCTCGGTCTTGCCGTAGCCGACGTCGCCGCAGACCACGCGGTCCATCGGGACGGCTTTCTCCATGTCCGACTTCACCTCGGCGATGGCGGTCATCTGGTCGACGGTCTCGGTGAACGCGAACGCGTCCTCCATCTCCTTCTGCCACGGCGTGTCCGGTCCGAACGCGTGACCGGGCGCTGCCTGGCGGGCGGCGTACAGCTGCACCAGCTCGCCGGCGATCTCGCGAACCGCTTTGCGCGCCTTGCGTTTGGTGTTGGCCCAGTCCGAGCCGCCGAGCTTGGACAGGCTGGGCATCTCGCCGCCGACGTAGCGGGAGAGCTGGTCGAGCGACTCCATCGGCACGAACAGCCGGTCACCGGGCTGGCCGCGTTTGCTCGGCGCGTACTCGATCACCAGATACTCGCGGCGCGCGCCGCCGACGGTGCGCTCGATCATCTCGACGAACTTGCCGATGCCGTGCTGGTCGTGCACCACCATGTCGCCCGCGCTCAACGCGAGCGGGTCGACCTGGTTGCGCCGTTTGGCGGGCATCCGCTTGCCCTCGGTCGGCGCGGTGACCCGGTTGCCGGTGAGGTCGGATTCGGCGACGACCACCAGTCCGGCGCCCTCGAAGACCAAGCCGTCGTGCAGCGAGCCGCACAGCACGCCCACCACGCCCTCGTTCGGCTCCGCGCCCGCCTCCAGCGCTGCGGCGGGGACCTCCGCGTCGGCCAGCCGTTCCAGGATGCGCTGCGCCGTGCCGTGGCCCGCGACGACCACCACGGCCCTGCCGCCGGTGAGCACGTGGGCGCGCAACGAGGCGAACATGGTCGCCACCAGTTCGTCGGACCCGCGCGCGGCCGGGCCGGGCAGCACCGGCAGCACGACCTCGGAGGAATCCCCGGAAGCGAGCGGGCTCAGCGTCCACCAGGGCAGGCCCTGTCGCTCGGCGCTGGCCTGGATCTCGGGCAGCGGGCGGTAGGCGGAGGCGGCCAGGTCGAGTCCGTGTCCGCCGAGCGGCGCGGCGCCGCCGAACGAGGCCGCGGTCCAGGATGCCTCCAGGAATTCCTCGCCGGTGCGTACCAGGTCGGCCGCGCGGGTGCGGATCTTCTCCGGATCGCACAGCAGTACGTGGGTTCCCTCCGGCAGCACCTCGGTGAGCAGGCGCAACTGCCCCGGTTGCAGCACCGGCAACAGCGCTTCCATGCCCTCGACCGGGATGCCCTGCGCGAGTTTCTCCAGCATCTCCACCAGCGCCGCGTCGGCCGCGTTGGCGGCGGCGACCTCGGCCGCCCGCTCGCGCACCTCGGGGGTGAGCAGCAGTTCCCGGCACGGCGGCGCGACCACGACGTCCACCGCGACGTCCGGCAGCGAGCGCTGGTCGGCGACGGAGAACGGCCGCAGTTCGGTGACCTCGTCACCCCAGAATTCCACCCGCACCGGATGGTCGGCGGTGGGCGGGAAGACGTCCAGGATGCCGCCGCGCACCGCGAACTCACCGCGCTTGCCCACCATGTCGACCCGGGTATAAGCGAATTCCACCAGCCGCGTGAGCAATTCGTCGAAGTCCAGCTCGGCGCCGACGCGCAGCACGATCGGCTCGATCTCGCCGAGCCCACCCGCCATCGGCTGCATCAGCGACCGCACCGTGGTCACCACCACGCGCAGCGGCGCGGGGAAATGCGGGTCGCCGGGGTGGGCGATCCGGCGCAGCACCTCCAGCCTGCGCCCCACCGTGTCGGCGCCCGGCGAGAGCCGCTCGTGCGGCAGCGTCTCCCAGGACGGGAACTGCGCGACCGCGGGACCGAGCATCTCCACGAGTTCGACACTCAGGTCGTCTGCCTCCCGCCCCGTGGCCGTGACCACCACCAACGGCCGCTCGGCGGCCAACCGCGACGCGACGAACGGCCGCACCGCCGACGGCGCGACCAGCTCGACCGACGATGTGCCGATCAGCTCCGCGACGGTCCGTAGCGAGGAATCGGCACCGGCCGCGGCGGCCAGTCCCGCCAACGGGGGGCGGTGGGTGGACATCGACAACTCCTGAGCGCAGGCGACACGTTTCGAGCGGCCAACCGAGTCTAGTTAAGCGGGCATCTTGTTTTTGCAGCGCCCGCGCCGCCGCGAGGTGACTGCCGCCCCTGCCCGATACCAGAGCGCCCATCCGCGATCTATTTCGTCGCCGACACGGCCGCCCACCCGAACACGCTCCGGCTCCTCCCGGCAAGAAGCGAGCCACAGCGAGAAGGGCCCGGCGGAGCCGTCAGCACGATTCGCGGCTACATCATCCGACGGAACAAGCACACCACCGACGAGCACCTACCATAGCCAGGGCGAATGTCGCCCGACGCACACTGCGGGGCCCTTCACCAGAGGCGCAGGAAACTCCGGACGTCATCGAAACCGTCGAGTGCCCGCCCGTCCACGTCCGACGGATCCGCCTCGGCACGCGCCGACAAGGAGCGCGCCGACGCAACGGACTCATCGCTGAGCCGCCCGAATCGCCGAGCGGTATGTCCCAGGCACAGCCCGGCCAGCCCGAGCAGCGGGCTGCCGGACACAGCCCGCGTTCCGACCTGCACACACCAGTGCTCGACGAACTCCCGATCGTCGTCGTTCAAGGCGCTGCCAACCAGAGCATCCGCCGCCTCGGACTCGTACGCGCGGTCTCCGAGTGCCCGCTCCAACACCGCGACTACCACCTCATGCGGCAGGGCAGGAGGATTGTGGAAGCTCCGATGCGTATGCATGCCGCGAGATTATCCATCCCCCGCAGGCCCCCGAGCCATGACTCGACAGGGCGAACGTTGGCCGACGCGGGCACCAGCGCAACCACACCGGCCGAACGCCGTCGTTCAAGCGAAATGAACCGAGCCTCGAGCAGCCCGAGCCGACAGCCAGCCAGCCACCACACGCGTGCGCCGCGCAGCGAGCTTCGATACCGACGCACCCAGCGCACCGTAACCACGTCTTTCGAGCGAAGCGAGACCGAGCATGCGCCGTTCGCGGCGCCGCAGGCGCTGCCAAAAGTTACGGCACGTAGCGCCGCAACCGTCTTGCCGCGAATTCCCTGAAGTACGAGAGCTTCTCGGCCGGGACGATGGCCGGGAGCAGGAAGTACCAGGCGCGCTCCATCCGGACCGCCATCTGGTCGATGGATTCGGTGCCGACGGCGATGATGTGCACGCCCGCGGCCATCTCCTGCCACAGCAGGCCGATGACCTCGGCGTCCAGGTCGGCGATCAGGTCGCCCTGGGCGATGGCCCGTTCGGCGAGCAGCCGGTAGGTGTCGCCCCAGTTCTTGGCGATGTTGTCGCCTTGAGCGCCGCGGTAGTCGCCGATCTGGTGGGTCAGCTTCAGCATGGCGCCGACCATCGGGTCGTTCATCGATAGATCGGCGACGACGTAGGTGATGCCGATGCACGCCTCCAGCGCGGGCACTCGCGGATCGAAGAAGCCCTGACACGAGCTCGTCAACCGCTCGTTGCCCTGGTCGACCACCGCGCGCGCCAGCTCCTCCTTGGAGCCGAAGTGAAAATACAAGGCGCCCTTGGTCACATTGGACTGCGCGATGATCTCGCTCAGGCTCGCATTCGCATATCCCAAGCGCAGAAAGACATCGGCAGCGCCTGCCAGGACGGAGTCGCGGGTGATCTCCGCGCGCGCTTGCCTAGCCATCAGATCCGCCTGTCATCCCAAAACCAGCCATCCTGAAGTAGACCGACATCCCGAAGTTGACCGACTTACCGCCCGAACAGCACCCAAAGGATGGGTGAACCGTACCACCAGGCGCGCGTCCAGCAGCCAATTCGAGCATTCGGCGAGACCCGTCGCGCAATTTGCTGGTTAACAATTCGGGTCACTCACCGGCGCCCGCGCGCCATTCCGAACTCAGCTGCGGATCGGCTTCCAGATGGCTCAGCCCGTTCCAGCACAGGTTCACCAGGTGGGCCGCCACAACCTCTTTCGAGGGTTTGCGCTCGTCCAACCACCAGGTGGCGGCGGTGGCGACCTGACCGACGAGCGCCTGCGCGTAGAGGGTGGACAGACTGGTGTCGAACCCGCGCCGCTCGAAATCTCCGGCCAGAATGTGCGCCACCTGATTCGTCGCTTCGTTGAGCAAACTGGAGTACCTGCCCTCGGCCGCGGCGGCGGGCTGATCTCGCACCAGAATTCGAAACCCGTCGGTCCGTTCTTCGATATAGGTCAGCAGCGCCAGCGCGACCTGTTCGAGCCGGATGCGCGACCGGTTCTGGGTGAGCGAGGAGGTGATCATGTCCAGCAGCATCGACATCTCCCGGTCCACGACGACCGCGTACAACCCCTCTTTGCCGCCGAAATGTTCGTACACCACGGGTTTGGAGACCTGGGCGCGTTGCGCGATCTCCTCGATGGAGGTCGCGTCGTAACCGCGTTCGGCGAACAGCGCGCGCCCGATCTCGATCAGCTGCTGGCGCCGCTGGGTGCCGGTCATCCGTGGCCGGGACACTCGATGCGACTCACCCGAAGACACCCCTGCTCCTCCGCCCTTCCCGCGTTGTTGCCGGTCGTGAGTGCCTCGACGGTTCTCTTCGAGCCGACGGTCGCATGCCAGGACGGGACCGCGGGCGAGCCCGGCGATCTGCCCTTGTGCGTGCCTGGTCAGCCGTCACATCGGGGCTCCGACGCACGACATCGACATTCGGATACCACTGTCCCAGACCGGTCGGCAGTCCGCTTCTCCGGGGCGAGGGGACGCGGGGCTCCGTTGTGGTCGGTGGCCTATAGCGGTAGCCCGCCCGGGCGCTGCCCGGCCGAGGACAGGAGAGCTCCCGCGCTGGTCCGGCCCGAATACCAGATGCCGCGCGGGGAACAATTCGCGGGGAGGCGGGCGAGTATGCGAGGATTCATCCCGTGCCATGGCACAGCGGCGGGGGTTTCGCCAACCGCCGGTGTGGCAATCCGCCGTGGTGTAATGGCAGCACATCTGATTTTGGTTCAGAGAGTTCAGGTTCGAGTCCTGGCGGCGGAGCTCGAGAGCACGATGACTTATCGTTGGCCCGCACATCGCTGACCAAGCACGACGACGCCCAGCACGAGGACAGGCAGCCGAGGGAGATCCATGCCACAGCAGACCGCCGTCGTCGTTCTCGCAGCCGGTGCCGGGACACGAATGCGGTCGAAGACCCCCAAGGTCCTGCATTCGCTGGCCGGTCGGAGCATGCTCGCGCACGCGCTGCATGCGGCGAACGAGATCGACCCCGCGTACCTCATCACCGTGGTGGGGCACGATCGCGAACAAGTCGGCGCCGCGGTGGCCGCGGTGGCCGACGATCTCGGCCGGGAGATCACCCCGGCGATCCAGGAAGAGCAACTCGGCACGGGCCACGCGGTGCAGTGCGCGCTTGCCGCCCTGCCGGTCGGCTTCACCGGCGACGTGCTGGTCACCTCCGCCGACGTGCCGCTGCTGGACGGGCACACCCTGGCCGCGCTGCTCGATGAGCACCGCAGCTACGCCGAACGCCCCGCGGTCACCGTGCTGACCTTCGTGCCGCCGGACCCGAATGGTTACGGCCGCATCGTCCGCGACGCCGAAGGCCAGCTCGCCGAGATCGTCGAACACGCCGACGCCACCCCGGAACAGGCCGCGATCACCGAGGTCAATTCCGGCGTGTACGCGTTCGACGCCGCGGTGCTGCGCACCATGATCAGCCGCCTGTCCACCGCCAACGCCCAGCACGAGCTGTACCTGACCGACGTGCTGCGCCTGGCCAGGGAGGCCGGACACCCGGTGCACGGCGCACGCCTGGTCGACGCGGCCAAGGTCACCGGCGTCAACGACCGCGTGCAGCTGGCCTCGGCGGCGCGCACGCTCAACCGCTACATCCTGGAACGCCACATGCGCGCGGGCGTCACCATCATGGATCCCGCCTCGACCTGGGTGGACGCCAGCGTGCGCATCAGCAGGGACGCCGTGATCCTGCCCGGTGTGCAACTGCTCGGCAACACCGTCGTCGGCGAGGACGCCGAGGTCGGCCCGGACAGCACGCTCACCGACGTGGTCGTCGGCGACGGGGCGAAGGTGATCCGCACCCACGGCGAGGGGGCCACCATCGGCCCGAAGGCGACCATCGGCCCGTTCGCCTACCTGCGGCCGGGCACCATCGTGGGCGACACGGGCAAGCTCGGCGCGTTCGTCGAGACCAAGAACGCCTCGATCGGCGCGCATTCGAAGGTCCCGCACCTGACCTACGTCGGCGACGCCACCATCGGCGAGCACAGCAACATCGGTGCGTCGAGCGTCTTCGTCAACTACGACGGCGTGACCAAGCACCACACCGTCGTCGGCTCGCACGTGCGCACCGGCAGCGACACCATGTTCGTCGCGCCGGTGACGGTGGGTGACGGAGCCTATACGGCGGCGGGTACTGTACTGCGCAGAAACGTTCCGCCCGGAGCTCTCGCGGTGTCCGGTGGACCGCAGAAGAACATCGAGGGCTGGGTGCAGCGACACCGTCCAGGGACGGACGCGGCGCGCGCGGCGGCGGAAGCCATCGCGGCCAAGGAGATGTCGGGTCAGGCAATAGAGCAAAAGGATGGCAAACAGCAGTGACCGCGTCATGGATGGACAACCAGAAGAACCTGATGCTCTTCTCGGGACGCGCTCATCCTGAGCTGGCCGAGCAGGTCGCCAAGGAGCTCGACGTCCACGTCACGCCGCAGGTGGCACGGGACTTCGCCAACGGCGAGATCTTCGTCCGGTTCGAGGAGTCGGTGCGCGGCTCCGACGCCTTCGTCCTGCAGAGCTTCCCCGCGCCGCTGAACCAGTGGCTGATGGAGCAGCTCATCATGATCGACGCGCTCAAGCGCGGCTCGGCCAAGCGGATCACCGCGGTGCTGCCCTTCTACCCGTACGCCCGCCAGGACAAGAAGCACCGCGGCCGTGAGCCCATCTCGGCCCGTCTGGTCGCCGACCTGCTGAAGACCGCGGGCGCGAACCGGATCATCACCGTCGACCTGCACACCGACCAGATCCAGGGCTTCTTCGACGGCCCGGTCGACCACATGCACGCGCAGGTGCAGCTGGCGGAGTACGTCCGCACCAACTACAGCCTCGAGCACATCACCGTCGTCTCCCCCGACTCCGGCCGCGTGCGCGTCGCCGAGAAGTGGGCCGACTCGCTGGGCGGCTCGCCGCTGGCGTTCATCCACAAGACCCGCGACCCGCTGGTGCCCAACCAGGTCAAGTCCAACCGCGTGGTCGGCGAGGTCGAGGGCCGCACCTGCATCCTGATCGACGACATGATCGACACCGGCGGCACCATCGCGGGCGCGGTCAAGGTGCTGAAGGACGCGGGCGCCGGTGACGTGGTCATCGCCGCGACCCACGGCGTACTGAGCGAGCCCGCCGCCGAGCGCCTCGCCAACTGCGGCGCCAAGGAGGTCGTGGTGACCAACACCCTGCCGCTGTCCGAGGAGAAGAAGTTCCCGCAGCTGACCGTGCTGTCCATCGCGCCGCTGCTGGCCCGCACGATCCGCGAGGTCTTCGAAAACGGCTCCGTGACCGGCCTTTTCAACGGAAACGCATAGAGCTCGTACCGCGAGAACGGCGGCTCGGACTACGGTCCGGGCCGCCGTTTTCGTGTCCGCGTTAGCCGCGGCGATCAATGGGGATACTGAGGGTATGGACCGTGATCCGTTGGAGACCGAGATGGGGGACGACGACCAAGAGGACGAGATCCGCGAGTATCAGCGCAACATCGAGGATCCGCCCGACGAACTGCGCATCCGTTACCACGAGGACGAGGACGACGGCAGGCTCGGCATCGGCGACGAGCTGGACCAGGAGTGGACAGCCCGCGACTCGCGCGCCCAGGACGAGGCGGACGACCGGTCCGCGGAGGTGGCCGCGATCGAGATCGTCGACGACGAGGATCTCTGAACCCGCTCCGTCCCCGACGCGCCTGTAGCAATCGGCTATGACGACGCGCTCACCGTGGTAGGCATAGGTTGCGTGACCGGGACGACACGAGGAGGGTGCGATGAGCACGCCGAAGGATCCGGACCACACCGACGACGAGCAGCGGCCGCCGGAGTCACCGTCATCGAAGCCGACCGGGGAAACTCCCGGTGCCGAGCCTGTCCAGCCATCGACCGGCTCCACCCCTGCGCAGACACCCGGCGAGCGACCCACCGAGCACGATCCGGCCGCCGCGCGACCACCGGAGCATGAGCCGGGCTCGGCCGACCAGTGGTGGCAGTCGGGCGGCCAGCCGCCCGCCGAACCGCTCGGCGGTCAATGGGGGGCCGAGCCCAGCGGTCAGCCCGCCGAACCCCGGCCTTGGGGCGCCAACGGCGGGGGTGAGCAGCAGTCCTGGGGCGCCGAACCCGCCGCGCCGGGGGCTCCCTCGCCGGGTTCCGGGCCACAGCCTCCCGACGAAACGACGCAGCGGTTCACGCCGGACGAGCACACGCAGTACGGGTCGGGCGGGCAACCGCCTTATCCGCCGAGCGGGCAGCCCGGGGACTTTCAGCAGCCGTATCCGCCTCAGCAGCCGTATCCGCCGACCGGGCAGCCTCAGTACCCGCCCGGCGGTGGATATGGCTATCCACCCTCCGGATCGCAGCAGCCGCAGTACGGCTACCCGTCCTATCCGCAGCAGGGGTACGAGCCCTATGCCACCCCGCCGAAGCAGCCGACCAGCCAGGTGTACTCGATCATCGGCTTCGTCTGCGCGATAACCGCGGTGCTGTTCTGCCCGATCTTGTTCGGCCCGGCCGGGATAATCCTGGGCATCATCGGGCGCAACAAGGGCGAATCGCTCGGCAAATGGGCAGCGATCGCTGCGGCCGTCGGGATGGTGATCGGCCTCATCGTGGGGTTCGTCGTGTTCGGCGGAGACATCACGACGTAGATTTTCGGTATGCGTCTATCGGGTGACATCAGCGCGGCGGGTGTGCGGGCATGACCGGATTCGCGGGTTTCCCGCTCGCCGGGCTGGACTTCTACGAAGACCTGGAGGCCGACAACTCCAAGGCGTTCTGGACCGAGCACAAGAAGATCTACGACGAGTCGGTGCTCGCGCCCATGAAGGCCCTGGTGGCCGATCTGGAGCCGGATTTCGGGACCGCCAAGATCTTCCGGCCCTACCGCGACGTCCGGTTCGCCAAGGACAAGTCGCCGTACAAGACCGCGCAGGGCGCCGTGGTGCGCGCCGCGGCGGGGGTCGGCTGGTACGTCCAGATCAACGCCGGGGGTCTGTTCGTCGGTGGCGGTTTCTACCAGGGCTCGTCCGAGCAACTCGCGCAGTTGCGCGCCACCATCGATGACGAGGTGCGCGGACCGGAACTGGTGGCGATCCTCGCGAAACTCACCGACGCGGGCTTCACCATCGGCGGCGAGAAGCTGAAGACCCGACCCAAGGGCTACGACGCCGACCACCCGCGCATCGACCTGCTGCGGCACAAGTCGATCACGTGCGGCCGGGAATTCGGCGCGCCCGCCTGGCTGGACACGCCGCGCACGGCGAAGGAAGTCCGCGCCGCATGGGAGACGATGCGGCCGCTGGTCGAGTGGCTCGGGGCGGTGGTCGGCGGCGCCCCGTCGTGGTGAGCGCCGCCGATCGACACGTGGTCAGCGCCGCCCGGCGAGCAGCAGCGCGAAGCGATCGTCCGGATCGGTCCACACGTGTCCGGTGGCGAAGCCCGCGGCGGCGAGTTCGCCTTCGAGGCCCTCGACGCGGAACTTGGCGGAGATCTCGGTGCGCATCTGTTCGCCGCGGCCGAAGCGCACGGTGAGGTCGAGATCGCCGACCGCGACGGTCATGTCCTCGCTCGCCTCCAGCCGCATCTCGATCCACTCCCGTTCGGCGTCCCAGACCGCGACGTGCCGGAATTTCTCCGGCGCGAAATCGGCGCGCAGGCGAGAGTTCAGCACGTGGAGGACGTTCCGGTTGAACTCGGCGGTGACGCCCGCCGCGTCGTCGTAGGCGGGAACGAGTACCGCCGGGTCGGTGACCAGCCCGGCCCCGAGCAGCAGTTGCTCCCCCGGCTCGAGCAAGTCGTGGATCCTGGCGAGGAACTCCGCCCGTTCCGCGGGGACGAGGTTGCCGATGGTGCCGCCGAGGAATGCGATCATCCGGCGTCCGCCGCGGGGGAGGTTGGCCAGCGTGTCGGTGAAGTCGCTGACCACGCCGTGCACGGCGAGCCCAGGGAACTCGACCGCGACCTCGTCGGCGGCCGCCCGCAGCGCTGCCGACGAAACATCTTGCGGTACATACTTCTTCAACGGCCCGCGCGCGCTCAGAGCGGTGAGCAACAGGCGCGTCTTCGCCGCCGATCCGGCGCCGAGTTCGACCAGTACCTCCGCTTGGGCGGCGTCGGCGATCTCGTCGACCACCCGTTCGAGCAGCGCGCGCTCGGTGCGTGTCGGGTAGTACTCGGGCAGCTCGGTGATCCGCTCGAACAGCTCGCTGCCCTTGGCGTCGTAGAACCATTTGGGCGGCAACCATTTCGGGTTCGCGGTCAGGCCCAGCCCGGCGTCCGAGCGGAGCGCGGTGTTCAGGTCGTCTTCGGTCAGGTGGATGTCCAGCGTGACTGCGGTCATGGCACCGGCCTTTCGGGTCAGAGGAGGGGGTCGACGGACAGCGCGCCGGGCCTGGCGCTCACCAGGCTGCGGTCCGGGATCGACTGCCAGCGGGGGTCGTCGTCGAACGGTTCGGAGGACACGAGTGCGAAATCGTCGGTGACCAGCACCGACAGCGAGTGGTGGCAGGTGGTCGCCCACAGTTGCGCACCGTCGGAGAGCAGGAGGTTCAGGCGTGCTTCCGGCGCCCGGTCGAGGATCGCGGAGACGAGCAGCCGCAGTGCCGCCGGAGCCGCCGACCACTCGCCGTCCGGTGCGCCGGTCGACAGCAGATCGCACAGCAGCACCCACAGCGTCGCCGCGTCGGTGGCAGATTCGGCCTCCAGCAGCCGCGCCGGAGAGAACAGGTCCTCGGCGCCGAGCCCGGCCGCGACGACCGCGAATTCGGCCGCCACGCCGGTCAGGGTGCGGCGCCAGTCCGGCACCACGCCGTTGTGGCTGAACGCCCAGCGGTCGCGGGTGAACGGCGCGCACGCGGACCGTTCGACCGGCATGCCGACCGTCGCCGAGCGCACCGCCCCGAGCACCGCGGCGGACTCCAGTTGCGGCAGCACCTCGTCCACGGCCGGGTCGGTCCAGATCGGCTCGGCGTTGCGGTAACGGCTGGCGGTGACCGTGTCGTCCGGCGTGACGCTCCACCAGGCGACGCCGAAACCGTCGGCGTTGATGGTGCCGCCGTGACGCATGTCGCGCGGCGCCCACGCCTGGGTGCGCAGCGAATGGGAGCCGAGGGTCAACATGTCGCCCACCCGCACCGGCGGGCCGACGTAACCCAAGTGTCTACACATCCGCACCCGCCGGGGCCGACGTCGCGGGGCGCGGGCCGCTCGCCGCGGGACCGCGGCCGCACCATCGCCCGGCACGACGGGCGGCGCTCACTCCCCTTCTCCGGGCCGCAGATCCCGCGCCAGGCGGAACCCGGCGAAGATCTGGCGACGGATGGGATGGTCCCAGTTGCGGAAGGTGCCGCGGCAGGCCACCGGATCGGTGCCGAAGGAACCGCCGCGCAGCACACGGTAATCACCGCCGAAGAACACCTCGGAGTACTCCCGGTACGGGAACGCCCGGAACCCCGGGTACGCCTCGAAACCCGAAGCGGTCCATTCCCACACGTCCCCGATCAACTGGTGCACGCCCGCGGGGGACGCGCCGGCCGGATACGCGCCCACCTCGGCGGGTTCCAGATGCCGCTGCCCGAGGTTCGCGGTGGCGACGTCGGGATCGGCGTCGCCCCAAGGGAATCGACGCGAGGCGCCGGTGGCCGGATCGAACCGGGCCGCCTTCTCCCATTCCGCTTCGGTGGGCAGGCGCTTGCCCGCCCAGTTCGCGTAGGCCTCGGCCTCGAACCAACACACGTGCACGACCGGCTGCCGCGGCCGCAGCGGGGTCATCACGCCGAACACCCGCCGCCACCAATGCCCGGACGGATCACGCTCCCAGAACTGCGGCGCGACCAGGCCCGCCTCGACGCGATGCGCCCAGCCGCGCTCGGACCAGAGTTCGGGGCGTTCGTAGCCGCCGTCGTCGACGAAGGCCAGGTACTGCTCATTGGTGACCGGCGCGGCGTCGATCGCGAAGCCGGCCACTCGCACCGGATGGGCGGGGCGCTCGTTGTCCAGCGCCCACGGGTCGGTGGAGGTGCCCATGAGGAATTCCCCGGCGGGGATCACGACTTCCGCGCCGACCGCCGCCGTCGCGGCCGGGGCGTCCGCCGCCGAGAGCACGGCGGCGCCGGTGCGCAACTGGTGGGTGGCCAGCATGGTCTCGTCGTGCTGCTGCTCGTGCTGGGCGATCATGCCGAAGGCGAATCCGTCGTCGATCAGTGGACGGCCGCGCAGATCGCTGCGCTCCAGCACGTCCAACACCTTGTCGCGTACGGTGCCGACATAGTCGCGCGCCTGGGCGGGATCGAGCAACGGCAGCGTGGGCCGGTTCGCGCGGGCGTGTTTGAAGGCGTCGTAGAGTTCGTCGATGTCGGCGCGCACCGGGTCGCGTCCGCCGACGTCGCGCACGAGCCAGAGTTCTTCCTGATTGCCGATGTGCGCCAGATCCCAGACCAGCGGGCTCATCAGCCGGGAATGCTGGGCCACGAGTTCGGCTTCGTCGACGCAGTCGGTGAGCGTGTGGGTGCGCAGGCGGGCGCGCGTGAGAACGTCGGCGATCCGGTCCCTGAGCTGTTCGGTGCCGAAGTTGTCGGTCGGGGCGGGTTGGAAAGTGGTCACGAAAAACATCTCCGGGATTCATGGGGGTCGGCGGCGGCGATTCGGCTGGCGGCGGCCCGGTGGGCCTGCGTGGCGCCAGGGCAGCGCGGCTGGTTCACGTGGCGACTCCCGGAAGCCGCGGGCTCGGGGCGTGCTCGATGTCGTCCTCGGTCGGGGTGCGACCGCGGTGACATCGTTCGGCGGCGGACTCGACGGCGCGGGCCGCCTCGTCGGTCGCGGTGTGCTCGGCCGCGAGACGCAGCAGGGCGACCGCGCCCGCCCGGATGTCCGGATCAGCCAATCCGTAGCGGGCGGCATCGACCCAGCGGCCCGCCAGCGGCGCCGCGATCGAGCTCGCCTCAGCGACCACCGACGGGCTGGACATGAGCGCGTCGAACACGTGCACGGGAATGGTCCACGCGTCACCGGGCTGCGCGTCGATGTAGCGGACCTCCAGGTGGCCGGACGCGCGTACCGGCGGGAACAGCGTGGTGAGGTGATAGTCGAGATCGCCGGTGTCGGGGCGGCGGCCCACCTCGTCGTCCAGCGCGCCGGACAGCCAGTCGGCGAAGGTGGCCCCGGGCGGCGCGGACCATCCGTCGGCGTCGCCGCATTCCGCCGCGCCGTCGGGTCGGCGCACGCACAGCAGCGGCACGTCCAGCGCCCATCTGCCGTAGGCGGCCACCGGATCGGTCCAGTCCAGCACCGGCGGACGGGTGCGCGTGTTGTCCAGCCGCAGCCAGGCCCGCATGCGCTGGGAGGCCCACGCTCCGGGCGGCGCGCCACGCAGGACGGGTGAACAGGCGAAGGCGGCAAGCAAGGCCGGGCCGACGGCATACAGGGCAGTCCACCGCGCGGTGACGTCCGCACGGTCGGCGCCCGCGTCGACGCTGACCTGGGCGGCCGCGGTGTTGCACATCATCAGCTTGCCGAACGGCCCGATGCCGCCGAAGGAGCGCTCCATCGCGCGATAGCGCGGCAGTTGAAGCAAGCGTTTGGGGCGGCGGTCCGCGTCGGCGGCGACGGAAACGGGGCGGATGGACCGGGATTCGAGAAGTTCCCGCAACAGGCGGGCATCATCGCGCAGTCGATCACACAGCTGCGCGGCAGCTTCGTAGGGAGCGCTGGAGAGTTCGATCTGACCACCGGGTTCGAGAGTGACCCGGCTGCCCCCCGGCAGCGCGAGCGCCGGCGAATCAGGGGCGATGGACCGTGGTGCGTACGGTCCGAGAGCGTCCGCCAAGGCGGACAGTTGGGGGCGCGGAGCGGCCGAAGGTCCGGACGCCGAACACTCACCCTGCACCGTGAGCCATTCGAGTTCGGCGCCGATCAGTGTGGGTGGTCCGAGCTTGAAGCACACCCCGCCGATATAGGCCTCCGCCGCCGCGCGGGAGGACAGTTCTCCCTGCTCGGTGGCACAACCGGCCGACTCAGGACTCTCGAGCGTGACCGCCATGGCCAACCTCCAGTGGGCGTCGGGACGTTGTCCGCTGTTCTTCGGTTATCGCCATTCGGCCCGGTGGTATTCCACTCACGGGCCGAAATTCGCGTGCGGCGATCCATCCAGCGTAGCCATGCGGACCGACAAGAAACCGACATGAAGCCGAACAATCGACCCGATAAGGTCGGCTCCATGCTGGATGACGCTCGCGTACGAGCCGACACTCCCGGATGCGTGTCCGGGCCGGAACCCGGACCCGTTTTCCTCGACAGCGCCGGCTCGTCGCTACCGCCGCGGGTCGTCACCGACACCGTTGTCGCGCATCTGCTGCGGGAAGCGGAGATCGGAGGTTATCGCGCCGCGAATGAGCGGCTCGACGATCTCGCCGACGTCAAGACCGCGATCGGGGCGTTGATCAACGCCGAACCCGAGAGCATCGCGCTCAGCGACAGCGCCACCCGATCCTGGGCGGACTTCTTCTACTCGGTCCCGCTCGCGGCGGGCGACCGCATCCTGATCTCCGAGGCGGACTACGCCAGCAATGCCATCGCCGCCTTGCAGCGCGCCCGCGCCACGGGCGCCACGGTGGAGCGGATTCCGAGCGACGGCAGCGGGCAGATCGACCTCGACGCGCTCACCGCGCTGGTCGACGAACGGGTCAAGCTGGTTTCGATCCTGCACGCGCCGACCAACGGCGGGTTGGTGAACCCGGCCGCGGAGGCGACCAGGATCGCGCACTCGGTCGGCGCGCTGGTGCTGCTGGACGCCTGTCAGTCCGCCGGGCAGCTGCCCTTGGACGTGGCCGAGCTCGGCGTCGACGCCTTGTCGGCCACCGGACGCAAGTGGCTGCGCGGCCCGCGCGGCACCGGATTCCTATATCTGCGGCCCGAGTTGGCGCGCTCCATGGAACCAGGACGGCTCGACCTGCACAGCGCGGAATGGACCGGCCCGCACGACTACCGGCTCGCGCCCGACGCAGGCCGTTTCGAGTTCTGGGAGAACGACGTCGCGGGCCGCCTCGGCCTGGGCGCCGCCGTGCGGTATCTGCTCGAACTGGGCCCGGAGAACGTCTACGCCGCGATCGCGGCCCGCGCCGAGCACCTGCGTAAGGCGCTGCCGGAGATTCCCGGCGTCACCGTGCGCGATCTCGGCATCCGGCACAGCGGCATCGTGTCGTTCACCGTCGACGGCGTCGAGTCCGTCGAGGTGCGCGACCGGCTGCTGGCGCAGGACATCACCGTCACGGTCAGCCACGCGGGCTCGACCCTGCTGGACATGACCGGCCGCGGCCTGGCCTCCGTCGTGCGCGCTTCGCCGCACTGCTTCGTCGGTTTCGACGAGCTCGATCGCTTCGTCGCCGCGGTGGCGCAGCTGCGCGCCTGAGCCGCGAGCGCCACGGAACGGTCAGGTCAGGTGCACGGCCAGTGCCCTGGCCACCAGAGCCGCCGCGTCCGCTCCCGGGTCGACCAGGCGCAAGCTTCGATTGGCCTGTGCGGTGGCGATGCCGTGCACATTGGTCCACAGGGCGATCGCACGGTGGCGCGGGTCGATCGCGCCCGATTCCGCCGCCGCGCCGACCAGCTCGGCGAACCGCGCGAACAGCGGCAGGCTGACCGACCGCAGATTCTCGCCGGAGCCTTCGAGCAGGTCGTGCCGGAACATCAGGGTGAACATCTCCGGCCGCCGCGCGGCGAATTCGATGTACTCGGCGCTCATCCGGGTGAGACGATCGCGCGCGGCCCCGGCGTCCACCGCGGCGAACCGGTCCGCGAGATCGGCGAAACCGCGCGCCGCGATGGCGGCGAGCAGTGCGCGGTGGGTCGGGAAATACCGCCGCGGCGCGCCGTGCGAGACGCCCGCGGCCCGGGTGATGACCCGCAATCCCAGTCCCGCGGCGCCGACCTCTTCGAGCAGGTCGACACCGGCGTCGACCAGTCGATCTCGTAGCGACTCGCTCTCGGCCATGCGGACATTGTCTACGCCTGTCGCCGTGTGACCGCACACCGGGTGTAGACAGTGTCTACGCGATCGGGTAGACAATGTCTACGCTCAATGTCCCGGGAGGTTTACGTGTGGTACCCGATGTTCAAGTACGTCCTGCTCGGTCCGCTGCTGCGGCTGCTGGGCAGGCCGACGGTCGAAGGACTGGACAACATTCCGCGAACCGGACCGGTGATCATCGCGGCCAATCATCTCGCGGTGATCGACTCCCTCTACCTCGCACTGGTCGTGCCACGGCGCGTGACGTTCCTGGCGAAGCAGGAGTACTTCACCGGAAAAGGCGTGCGCGGCCGGATCAACCGCTGGTTCTACTCGGTCTCCGGACAGGTGCCGGTCGATCGGACCGGCGGTGACGCGGCCGCCGCGGCGCTGGCCGCCGCCACCCGCATCCTGACGGACGGCGGGGTCTGGGCGATCCATCCCGAAGGCACCCGTTCCCCCGACGGCCGGATCTATCGCGGACGCACCGGCACCTTGCGGGTCGCCATGGCCACCGGCGCGCCGGTCGTTCCCGTGACCCTCTCCGGCACCGATCGGGTGAACCCGCGCGGCAGCCGTCTGCTGCGTTTCGGCAAGGTGCGTATCGCGTTCGGCGCGCCGCGTCGCTATCCGCCCGCCGAGCAGCGCCAGACGGTGCGCGCCGCGACCGACGAGTTGATGCGCGAACTGGCCGCCCGCTCCGGCCGGTGCTACGTCGATCGTTACGCCGCAACCTTTCCGGCCGCTGTTTCGCGCCCCTGACCTGCGCCCCTGGAAATGGGGTTAACGCTGGGCCACTATGGCGTGATAGTCGGGGGAGGCCGGTTCCCGGCAACGGTTGGTGATGGAGGAGTTGGGACTTTGAGCAGATTCACCGACGAGATGTATGCGACCGCACAGACCTCCGAGCGCGGCCTGGTGACCGGCGAGCCCGGCGCCCCGCTGCGGCGCACGTGGTCGGAGATCCACCGGCTCGCCCGGCGCATGGCGGGCGGGCTGGCCGAAGCCGGTATCGGGCACGGTGACGCGGTCGGCGTGCTCGCGGGCATGCCGGTCGACATCGCCCCGGCTTGCCAGGCCATCTGGATGCGCGGCGCGTCGATCACCATGCTGCACCAGCCGACTCCGCGCACCGATCTGGTGGTCTGGGCGCGCGACACCGAAACCGTGCTGACCATGATCCGGGCGCGCGCGGTCGTGCTCGGCGCGCCGTTCGAGGCGGCCGAGCCGCTGTTGCGCGAACGCGGCATCACCGTCGTGCGCATCGACCAGCTGCCCGGCGGCCCCGACATCGATCCGGTGCCCACCGCCGAGGGCGATATCGCGTTGCAGCAGTTGACTTCCGGCTCGACCGGCTCGCCCAAGGCGGTGCGGATCACGCACGAGAATTTCTTCGTCAACGCCTACGCCATGTTCGACCGGGTGAAATTCCAGCTCGCCGACGATGTGATGGTCAGCTGGCTGCCGCTGTTCCACGACATGGGCATGGTCGGATTCCTCAGTGTTCCTATGCAATTCGGCGCCGAAGTGGTGTGCGTGACGCCGCTGGACTTCCTCACCAAGCCGCTGCTGTGGGCCGAGCTGATCAGCAAGTACCGTGGAACTGTCACCGCCGCACCGAATTTCGCGTACTCGCTGCTCGCCCGGCGGCTGCGGCAGGCCGACGAAGGCGCGTTCGACCTCAGCAGCGTGCGGTACATGTGGAACGGGGCCGAACCGGTGGACCCGGACACCATGGAGGCCCTGGCCGCGGCCGGAAAGCGCTTCGGCCTCAACCCGATGGCGCTCACCCCGGTCTACGGCATGGCCGAGACCACGCTCGCCGTGTCGATCCCCGACCCAGGGCACGGACAGGTGCTCGACGTGATCGACGCCGACCTGCTCGAGGCGATCGGCAAGGCGGTGCCCGTGCCGGTGGAGCACGGCCAACCGGCCAACATCCGGCGATTGCCCACCCTCGGCTATCTGGTCGACAACCTGGAGGGCCGGATCGTCGACAGCGAACGTCAACCGTTGCCCGCCCGCTCGGTGGGCGTGATCGAATTGCGCGGTCCCGCGGTCACTTCCGGCTATGTGACGGTGGACGGATTCCAATCGGCCCGGGACGACGAGGGCTGGCTGGACACCGGCGACATCGGCTACTTCACCGACGAGGGACTGATCGTGGTGTGCGGCCGGATCAAAGACGTCATCATCATGGGCGGCCGCAACATCTACCCCACCGACATCGAGCGCGCGGCGGCCAGGGTGGCAGGCGTCCGGCCGGGCAACGCGGTGGCGGTGCGCCTGGACGCGGGCCAGAAGCGGGAGAGTTTCGCCGTGGTGGTGGAGAGCGGCAGCCACCAGGATCCCGACGAGGTCAAGCGCATCGAGCGCGAGATCGTGCACTCGGTGTTCGCGGAGGTCGGCGCGCGGCCACGCACCGTCACCGTGCTCGGTCCCGGCGCACTACCGAAGACCTCTTCCGGCAAACTGCGCAGGGCCGCGACCGCCATGCATCTGCCGCGCGGCTGAATACGTCCGGAGGGACGGTCACATCGAACGGCTTTTCAGCGGTTGCCCCGCCGATCGGCACGACGTCCGACGGCTTGGACCGCCGGGAAACGTTCGGCGAAACCGCGCAGTAGCTCGAGTGCGCCGGTCATGGGTTTCCCGACCGTGAGCTCGTCTATTGTTCGGTACAACCGCTCTTCGACCTCGGCGACACGGGAGGAGAGCTGCTCTCCGGCAGGCGTCAGCGAGAGCGTGACTCGCCGACGATCGTCCGTCGCGGATTCTCGCTCGATGAGGTCCATGGCGACGAGGCGATCGACCAGCCTGCTGGGACTTCCACCGGTCTCGCAGACCAGAAGTTCCCCGAGTCCGGCCAGAGTCAGGGGTTGATGGTCGGCCAGCACCCGCAGAACCTCGGCCTGAGAGGGAGTCAACCCCAACGGCCGCAGTTCGGCCGCGAGCATTCGATTACCTTCCCGCTGGACAGCCAATACAAGGTAGCGCAACTCTTCGGCCTGCCGCATCGAAAGGCCTCCTCACCACGTGACTCGATGTATTGATGCCGTGTAATCGGATCACACGGCACTCACCGCCTGAGACCGGCCCCTCGCGACGGCGGACAGCGGCCGAGCCACGAACACCCTCCCTCAGCGACAGTCCGGGTAGTACCGCGGCTGCGGCACTACCCGGCGCCGGATCCTTACGACTCATGCGGGTGTGAAACTCGGCCGGGTCAGGCCGACCTCCTGGAGGAACTTCTCGACTGTCTGCGCGTAGGTTCGCGGATGAGAGAAGCGGAACATGTGTCCGGTGCGGTCCAAGACGACCTCGCGGGCGTCCGGGATTCCTTCGCGCAGAACTGTCGCGGCTTCCGGACCGATCAGCACGTCGTGCGAAGGAGTCAAAATCAGCGTCGGCACCTGGACCCGACCGAGACCAGCGGTGTAGTCGGCGTTCAGTGCGGCGACCGCGCGGGCGCCGAACGAGGCCGCGGGCGTGTTCTCCAGGAAGAACTGGCGACTATCGCTTTTACTCCAGGGAATCTGACCTTCGTTGTCATGCGGCGAGGCCAGATTGTGAGCGTGGGCGCGAAGCGCCACCTGCCGATAGAGAGGGCCGCGCATCTTCCCCATCACACGCATGGCCGCCTTGAGCACCGGCGAGGAAATGGGATTGGCCGCGAATCCACCGGACAGGACCAGACCCCGCAGGCCCCGGGGTCGGCGCACCGCGAGCGCCAAGGCGACATTCGCCCCGAATGAGTCGCCGACCAGCACGTACTCATCCAGATCCGCCACTTCGGCGGCGACCGCGTCGGCATAGGTTTCCATGTCCGCCACGGCCTCGGGCAGTCGCATCGTGCGCATGGGCCGGTCGGCCAGCGGGACGAGCTGTTCGAGCTCCCACGGTGCGCCGGAGAAGCAAGGAACGAAAACAAGCGTTGGGTTACTCATGCCATTAGATTACACGACATACATGTCGTGTAATCTACTATGTGCGCAGCGTCACACCTCATGCGTCCAATGCTATTCAATGTCGCATAATTTAATGACATGACATGCATTAGCGGATACATGTCTCCCGATCGAATGCGGTGGACGCCATGGGTGCGATCGACGCGTTCGCGATCCCTGGTAGAGCCGGAAGGTCCGCGCAGCCGCCACTCGCGGTCACCGAAGCCGCCGTCATATCGGCGTCCCGAACAGTGGATTTATCGCGAAGTATTAGCGGCCTTCGTCGCCGAGGTCGGCAAGGAAGCCCGCGAGCCGGGGACGTCGGAGGACGACCGCGCCCCTGCCGTGATGATGCGGCCGAGTTCTGGCGAAGACCGACCCGTTCTGGGCGGACAGCGCTTGCGGCTCAGTGCAATTGGTTCTGCGCGGTCTCCAGCCCGACGCGCAGCAGCAGTTCCACCGCGTCGGCGGCCTGCTCGATGATCACCGGGACCTCTTTGCGCTCCGGCGTGGAGAACGGCTTCAACACGTAATCGGCCGGGTCCTGGCGGCCCGGCGGACGGCCGATGCCGATGCGGGTGCGCAAGTAGTCCTTGGTGGTCAGGGCGCTGGAGACGGAACGAAGACCGTTGTGCCCGCCCTCACCGCCGCCGCGCTTGAGCCGGATGGAGCCGAACGGCAGGTCGAGTTCGTCGTGCACGACGATCACCTCGGTCGGCGGCACGGAGAAGAATTTCGCCAGCGCGGCCACCGGCCTGCCGGACAGGTTCATGAACGAACGCGGCTTGGCGATCAGCACCTGGCGCCCGTCCAGCCGCGCCTGCAGCAGGTCGGCGCCGGATTTCTTGTGCACACCGAAACGGCCGCCGACGCGCTCGGCGAGCACGTCGGCGACCAGGAAACCGACATTGTGCCGGGTGCGCTCGTATTCGGGACCTGGGTTGCCCAGTCCGACGACGAGCGCGGGCCCGGCGGACGATTCGGTACTACTCAGCGCTCTCGCCCTCGGCCTCGCCCGCACCCTCGCCCTCGACGGGCTCGGCGGCCGGGGCGGCGATGACGTTGACGATCAGGGTCTCGGCATCGGCGGCCAGGTCGACGCCCTCGGGCAGCTGCAGCTCGCCCGCGGTGATCTGGGTGCCGGCCTCGACGCCCTCGACGGCGACCTCGATGGCCTCGGGCAGCTTCAGCGCGTCGGCCTCGACGGAGACGGTGGTGGCTTCCTGGGTGACCAGGGTGCCGGGGGCGGCGTCGCCGGTGACGGTGACGTTCACGTCGGCGGTGACCTTCTCGCCGCGCTTGATGATCAGCAGGTCCGCGTGCTCGATGTAGCGGCGGATCGGGTGCACCACGACGGACTTGGTCAGCGCGAGCTGCTTCTTGCCGTCGATGACGAGGTTCAGCACCGCGTTGGTGCCGTGCTCACGCAGGATGGCGGCGAAGGCCTGGGCGTTCACCGACAGATGCTGCGGGTCGGCCTGGTGGCCGTACAGTACGGCCGGGACGTTGCCCGCACGACGGGTGCGGCGCGCTGCGCCCTTACCGAACTCGGTGCGTACGGATGCTTCGAGAAGGTTGACGTCGGACATGACTGGATCTACTCCTACGGCTCTTCCGGGCTGTCAGTTACACGTCAGGGGTGCTGCACACCTGACGGATGGTCTATTCGTCGGGGCGAAGACCGAACAGGGACGGCCGGAAGCCGCGCCGCGTCGATCACGGTGTCGCAAAACTGGTCTGCGGTCACCCTCGCCGAGACAACCCGAACACCATACCCCAGTGCAGAGGCGCTCTTTGAATCGGGTGGTCACCGGCGGTTCGGCCCGCGCTCGAGCGAGTCGCGTACGCTGGCGGGGTTGCCGATCGGTCGTCTGCGAAAGGTTGTCTTGCGTTGAGCGCCTCCCCTGAGGGCGTTGTCGCGCCCGCACCCCGTGGGTTATCCGCCGAGGTAGCCCGCCGGCGCACGTTCGCGGTGATCTCCCATCCCGACGCGGGCAAGTCCACGCTCACCGAGGCGCTGGCCCTGCACGCCAGGATGATCTCCGAGGCGGGCGCGATCCACGGTAAGGCCGGGCGCAAGTCGACCGTCTCGGACTGGATGGAGATGGAGAAGGCGCGCGGCATCTCGGTCAGCTCGACCGCGCTGCAGTTCAACTACCGGGCCAGGGACTCCGATGTGGACAGCGTCATCAACCTGGTCGACACCCCCGGCCACTCCGATTTCTCCGAGGACACCTACCGGGTGCTCACCGCTGTCGACGCCGCGGTGATGCTGATCGACGCGGCCAAGGGCTTGGAGCCGCAGACGCTGAAACTGTTCCAGGTCTGCCGCCACCGTGGCATCCCGGTGATCACCGTGATCAACAAGTGGGACCGGCCGGGGCGGGCGCCGCTGGAACTGCTCGACGAGATCAACGAGCGGATCGGACTCACCCCCACCCCGCTGTTCCTTCCGGTCGGCATCGCGGGGGACTTCCGCGGCCTGCTGCGCCGCGGCCCGGACGGCGTCCCGCTCGAATACATCCACTTCACGCGCACGGCGGGTGGCGCGACCATCGCGCCCGAGGAGTCGATCACCCCGGAGGCCGCGGAGGCGCGCGAAGGCGAGCCGTGGAGCACCGCCGCGGAGGAGAGCGAACTGCTCTCGGCCACCGGCCAGGACCACGACCAGGAACTGTTCCTCGCCGGGCAGACCTCGCCGGTCATCTACGCCTCGGCGATGTTGAACTTCGGCGTGCGGCAACTGCTGGAGACCTTGGTCGCGCTCGCGCCTGCGCCTGGTTCGCGTCGTGACGTCGACGGCAAGCCGCGCGAGACCGGCGACCCGTTCAGCGCGGTGGTGTTCAAGGTGCAGGCGGGCATGGACGCCGCCCACCGCGATCGCCTCGCGTTCATGCGGATCGTATCCGGCGAATTCGAACGCGGCATGGTGGTCACCCACGCGCAGACCGGTCGGCCGTTCGCCACCAAGTACGCGCTGACCGTGTTCGGCCGCGAGCGCGCCACCGTCGACACCGCGTACCCGGGTGACGTCGTCGGCCTGGTCAACGCGACGGCGCTGGCACCGGGGCACACGCTGTTCGTGGACAAGAAGGTGGAGTTCCCGCCGATCCCCTCGTTCGCACCGGAACATTTCGCGGTGCTGCGGGCGCGCAGCGCGGGCAAATACAAGCAGTTCCGCAAGGCCGTGGACCAGCTCGATTCCGAGGGCGTCGTGCAGGTGCTGCGCAACGACATCCGCGGCGACGCGTCTCCCGTGCTGGCCGCGGTCGGCCCGATGCAGTTCGAAGTGGTGACCGCGCGCATGCTCGCGGAGTTCAACGTCGAGACCACGATGGAACACCTCGCCTACACGCTGGCCCGGCGCACCGACGCCGCGTCGGCGGACGAACTCGGGCGGCAGCGCGGGGTGGAGGTGTTCACCCGCTCAGACGGTGCGCTGCTCGCGTTGTTCAGCGACAAGTGGCGGCTGCAATACATCGAGAAGGAGCACCCGGCGCTCACCCTGGAGCCCCTGGTCGCTACGGCCGACTGAGTCAGCCGGCCTCGGACTCCGGCCGCAGCGGCGCGGCGCCGGGGTCGCGTTCGATCGATGAGATGCCGTCCTCCTTGGCGATCAGGCCCCAGCGGCTGGAGGTCAGGCGCAGGCTGGGCAGGTCGCTGAGGGAGAGCACCACTTCGTAGGTGCGTTCGTAGCCGGTGTGCGAGATCCGCCACCGCCCGTCGTCGCAGCGCACGTAGCGGTCGGTGTAGAAGGCCGCGCCGCGCAGCAGCATGTTGTGGCCCGGAATGAGCACCGTGTCGGCGAGGTACCAGGTGCCGGTGGCGGTGTCGCCTTCGACATCGATCTCGGGGTGATCACAGCGGTGTTCGGTGATCACGTGCGGCCCGAGCGTGTTGCGCATGAACGCGATGAAAGCCTCGCGCGATTCGAACTGGAGATATTCGCTGTAGGTCGCGGTCGCCTCGGGGATCATGGTGTCGGCGAAATCATCCCACGACTTGGTGTCGAGAGTGCGCAGGTACCGGTATTTCAACCGCGAGATCGCCGACACGTCGTCCGGCTCCCGCTCCTCGCCGCGAGTCTGGCGTGGGTCGTCGCGCACCCGCCCGAAGTCGATCGGCCCCGCGTCGAAGGGCAGCCGCTCGTCGGCGCGCAGGTCGCCGGGATCTCGTTCGCCGGTGCTCGCCGCCCGCTGACCACGGCTCGGCGCGGGACCGGCCGTGCCGATATCTCGCTCCTCGGGCTCCGGTCCGCTCGAATCTATGTCCACCCCGCCGCGCTCCTGCCGGCCCGGGGGAAAACCCGGGTCGTCGCGCTGCTGATTACCGGGACCCTTGCCCCGGTCGTTACGCGTTTGCCCAGCGATTCCCAAACCTGGGTCGCCGCGCCCCTGCCCGCCGGTTCGCTGATCCATACCCTCAACAATCCCATCCCGAGTGCCGGATTGGGAGAGTTGTATCAGATTGCTATCGCGACGAGAGAGAACATTCCTACGAAGATCAACTTCGGGGTGTCAGCTTCCGATCGTGAAGCAGGTGCGGCAGAAGTCCTCACCGAACTCGGTCAGCCGGAGACTCTTGCGGACGATCTTCGGCGCCCGGCCCGCCTTCTTCAGCGCCGCCTCCACCACGGGCTGCACCTCCAGCACCATGTAGCGGCTCAGGACCACCGGATCGTCCGAGGTCAGCGTCAGCCCGAGGCGGTTGAGGTTGATCAGGTAGGACCGCGACCGGTCCGGGTAGCGCACCCCGGCCTGCTCGGGCACCGAGGTGAGGTCGCCCTGCACCAGTTCCGAGCCGATCCCCAGCGGACGGTTGGTGCGCACGTCGACCGACGGCTGCGGGCCGTTGAGCGCCATGAAGCGCAGGATGCGCGCCTCGTCGGGAGCGAGCTCATCGAGGATGCGGTCGTAGGCCGGGTGCACGTCCTCGGTGAAGTAGACGTCGGCGGACCTGGCCAGCAGCGCGTCGCCGCGGCGGCGCAACTCCTCCGTGCTCGCCGAGCGCAGGTACGGCCCGACGGCCAGCGCTTGCTGCGAGGTGGGTCCGTTGGAGGTCGGGACATAGCTGACGATCTCCCGGACCGACCCCTCGGTGACGCCGAGCGCGCTGCGAGCGATGGAGCGCAACGCGTTTCCGGTCCGCTCGGCGATCTCGGCCGAGGACTCCCCGTCCAGCGCGGCCTGGGTGATCTCCCTGGTGACCTCGTAGGTCGTGCCGACCGCCCATTGGCTTCCGCGCACGACGGTGCCCGCGGCCACTCCGGCCGCGCGGAACACACCGCGGATCAGCCGTGCCTCATTGCTGATCTGCCGCTGTTCGACATCCGAACTGCGCTCGACGGCGCGGGGACCTGGCCTTACCACGTCCTGTCCGGTCCTGTCGTCTGCCACGTTTTCTCCGATATCGCCGGGGGGGAACGAATCCGTCCCACAGATTACTTCCCCTTGTGTCGCGGGGCATTCGCACCGCCTGACTCGGACAGTGCGACCGGCACGCGGCGCGCAATAAGGTTTCTTAGCCGAGGGGGTGCTAGTTTTGGTTGCCGGTGAGGCGGCGATCACCGGTGTATCGGCAGGAGGGTGTCGTGTTAGAGAGCGTTTTCGGAATCCACCCGACGATCCTCCTCGAGCTCGTGACCATACCGCTTTTCACCGGCGTGATCGGCTACATCACCAACTGGACCGGCGTGCTCATGCTGTTCAAGCCGGTCGCCTTCCACGGCATCCGAGTTCCCGGTCTGCGCGCGCTGTATCCGTTCCTTCCCAAGCGAATTCAAGTTCTCCCGCTACTGAGCTACGACGGCCGGTTCGGCTGGCAGGGCATCGTCCCGTCGCGCGCGGACAAGATGGCCAGCATCGCGGTCGACAAGGGCCTGGCCAAACTCGGCAGCGTCGCGGACTTCTATCGGGAACTCGAGCCGGACAAGCTGGCCGAGCACCTCGCGAGCATCGCCGACGCGCAGATCAAGGACATCGTCGAGGACATCCTGCGCCGCGAGCATCCGCAGCTCTGGTACAACCTGCCCGCCCAGGTGCGCGACATGGTGCACGCCAGGGTGCGCCAGCAACTGCCGGAGATCCTGCGCGAGCTGACCGAGGAATTGGGCGCGAATATCGATCAGCTGCTCGATGTGAAGCAGATGGTGATCCGCTACTTCCAGGCCCGGCCGCATCTGCTCAACACGCTGTTCCAGGTGCTCGGCGCGAAGGAACTGCGTTTCATGCAGAACTTCGGTTTCTACTTCGGCGCGCCGATGGGTGTGCTGCTGGTCGCCATCCTGCATCTGACCGGCTGGTCCAGCCTGATCGTGCTGCCGATCGGCGGCGTAATCATCGGCTGGGTGGTCAACTGGATCGGCATCAATATGATCTTCGCGCCCGCGTATCCGAAGTGGTGGGTCCCGTGGCGGCAGGGCCTGCTGATCAAACGCAAGTCCGAAATCACCGACGGATACGCGGAATTGGTTTCCAGCCAGGTGATCACGGTGGCGAATATCGGCGACGAGTTGCTCAACGGCCCCCGCTCGGACCGCACCATGCAGATGCTGGAGGACACGCTGCGCCCGGCCGCCGACCGCGCGCTCGGTCCCGCGCGTCCCGCGGTCAAGTTCGTGCTCGGCAGCCGCGAATACGACTCGCTGCAATCGACGTTCACCAGCGAAGCCATGGCCATCGCGCCGATCGCGTTCGCCGACCCGGAATTCAACGTCCGCCAGGGCAGGCAGATCAACGAATACATCGCGAGGCAGATGGCGATGTTGTCGCCGCCGGACTTCGTGGACATGCTGCGCGCGGCCATCAAGCAGGATGAATGGCTCCTTTTCGTCCATGGCGGCGTGTTGGGGCTGTTCGCCGGATACGCTCATATCCTGATCTTCGGAACGGGAGTGGCGACATCATGGCTGTAGCGGGTCCGGACGACGGCGATATCCAGGCCGTCGAGCACCTCGACGCGGCGGCGGCGAATGCCGAGCCATCGCAGGAGATCGCCCGGCGGCCGGCTTCGGACATCACGCACACCGACGAATTACCCAGACGGGTAACGGTTCCCCTCGCCACCGTGCGTGCGGCGACGGGCGTCGCGCGGGTCGCGTGGACCGCGGTCACCGGGGTGACGTCCTGGAGCGTCGGCACCGCGGTCGGCGTCACCTCGACCGTCGTACGGCGCAGCATCGAGGGAGCGCCGCCGCGAGAAGTGCTGGCCGAGGCCGAGTCCGAGGTCCGTGACGCGATGCGCAAGGCGCTCGGGATGCCCGCCGCCACGGAACCGTCCACGCAGGAAGCGGTGCCGACGCTGCGTGAGCAGGGAGCCGCGCTGTTGCGATTGTCGGCCAGCCCGCACGGCGAGGACGACAACCATCCGGCCTTCGCGGGCATGCTCGCCGAGCTGACTCCGGACGAAGCGCGCATCCTGCGCTTCCTGCATCTGGACGGGCCACAGCCCTCGATCGACATCCGCACCGGCCGCCCGCGCGCGCTCGGCTCCGAACGCCTGGGCTCGATGCTCACGCTGATCGGCGAGCACGCGGGCCTGCGCTTTCCGAACCGGATCCAGCAGTACCTGACCAACCTGCGCAGGCTCGGTTTGATCGAGCACGCGCGCGAGCCGGTCGGCAATCCGAACCGGTACCAGCTGCTGGAGGCGCAGTCACCGGTGCGGGAGATGCTGAAGCGCTCCGGCTTCGGCACCAAGGTGATCTACCGCAGCGTGGTGCTCACCGACTTCGGCGCGGACTTCGTGCGCACCTGCCTGCCGGTGGTCGTGCAGGACGGACGCGCCTCGGGCCACTAGGGGCCCCAGCCGCGCAGCGCCATCTCGGCCACCCGCTCCAATTCGGCCCGGCCTGCTCCGTCGCGCGCCGCCTGGGACATGCCCTGCATCACCGTGCCGACGTAGCGGGCCAGCGTGCGCGCGTCGAGGTGGCCCGGCAGGACGCCCGCGTCGATGTCGGCCTGGATGCGCGCGGCGAACGTGTCGATGTTCCGATTGCGCATATCGCGCAGGAGATCGGCGATCTCGGCGCTGGTGGTGTTGACGCCCGCGCTGATCACCAGACAGCCGTGCGGGCATTCCGGGCGGGTGTATTCCGTCGCCGCCTCGCGCAGAATCCGCCGTACCGCCGCCTCCGCGGTGTCCTCCTCGGCCAGCGCCCGCGCGACGAATCCGCCGTAGCGGTCGCCGAATTTCGCGACGACCTCGCCGAACAACGTCTTCTTGTCCCCGAACGCCGCGTACAGGCTGGGTGCGCCGATGCCCATGGCCGCGGTCAGGTCCCCGATCGAGGTGGCCTCGTACCCACGGGCCCAGAACAGCCGCATGGCCTTGTCCAGCGCCGCGTCCCGATCGAAGGATCGCGGCCGCCCTCGGGTCGTCGTGCTCATGGCGCAATTTTATAGCGATCACTAGAGAATGTGCTACCTTTCTTTCTGTAGCGGTCGCTAGAGAAAGGGGCGCGCCATGGGCGCACTGACAGGCAAGACGGCACTGGTCACCGGGAGCAGCCGGGGCATCGGGCGAGCGATCGCCGAACGACTGGCGCGTGACGGCGCACGCGTCGCGGTCCACTACAACCGCGACGAACAGGCGGCGAAGGCGACCGTGGCCGCGATCGAGGCTTCGGGCGGCGCGGCGTTCGCGATCCGCGCCGAACTGGGCGTGTCCGGCGACGCCGAGACGCTGTGGGCGGCCTTCGACGCGCACGCCGACGGGCTGGACATCCTGGTGAACAACGCGGGCACCGACGGGCTCAGGGAGCCGATCGCCGGAACCGACGAGGCGGCGTTCGACCGGGTCTTCGCGATCAACGCCAAGGCCCCCTTCTTCATCACCCGCCTCGGCCTGGACCGGTTGCGCACAGGCGGGCGGATCGTCAACATCTCCACCGGACTGACCCACGGCGCGTACATGCCGCAACTGATCGCCTACACCATGACCAAGGCCGCGCTCGACAGTTTCACCAGCGTGCTCGCGAAGGAGGTCGGCGCGCGCGGCATCACCGTGAACGCGGTCGGGCCGGGGATCATCGACACCGACATGAACGCGAACTGGCTGCGCAACGCCGAAGCCCAGGCGTCGGTGGCGACGATGTCCCCGCTCCACCGCGTGGCGCAGGCCGACGACGTCGCCGACGTCGTCGGGTTCCTCGCCTCCGACGACGCCCGGTGGGTGACCGGGCAGTGGATCGATGCCACCGGCGGCGCGCTGCTGTAAGCGCCTTCTCGCGCGCGAGCTACGGACCCGCATCGCCCGGCCGCTCCCATCAGGCGTACCTCCGCCTTCGCTGCGGCCATGCGCGAACTGAGGACGGACTCCGTCCGACTGCGCCGATTATGCGTACCTCCGCCTTCGCTGCGGCCATGCGCAGGCTGAGGACGGACTCCGCCCGACTGCACCTATTAGGCGTACCTCCGCCTTCGCTGCGGCCATGCGCAGGCTGAGGACGGACTCCGTCCGGCTGCAGCTATTAGGCTTTAGCACCGTGCTGTCAGTTGTGCCGAGTCCCGTCACCGTGCGGGCGCCGTCGAAGGTGAACCTCCATCTCGGAGTGGGCGACCTGCGGGCCGATGGCTACCACGACCTGACCACGGTGTTCCAAGCACTGTCCCTGAGCGACGATCTGGAGATCGCGCCGTCGGCTTCGCTGGCCGTCCGGGTCACAGGTGAGGGCGCCGCGGAGGTGCCGACCGACCGGACGAATCTGGTATGGAAAGCCGCCGTCCGGCTGGCGCACCTCGGCGGCCGCGCTCCCCTGGTGGAAATCGCCATCACCAAAGGCATTCCGGTGGCAGGGGGCATGGCGGGCGGCAGCGCCGATGCCGCCGCCGCGCTGGTCGGGCTGAACGAACTGTGGGACCTGGGACTGTCCAGAGAGGAACTCACCGCGGTGGCGGCCGAACTCGGCAGCGACGTGCCGTTCGCCCTGCACGGCGGCACCGCGCTGGGCACCGGCCGCGGCGAGCGCCTGTTGCCGGTGCTGTCCCGCAACACGTTTCACTGGGTGCTCGCGTTCGCCAAAGGCGGCTTGTCCACTCCCGCGGTGTTCGCCGAACTCGACCGGTTGCGCGAGCACGGCGAACCGCCCCGGCTCGGCGAGCCGCAGCAACTGATGCAGGCGTTGGCCTCCGGCGATGCGCGGCAGCTCGCACCCCTGCTCGGCAACGATCTCCAGGCGGCGGCGGTGTCGCTGAAGCCGGAACTGCGCCGCACGTTGCGCGCGGGCATCACCGCGGGTGCGCTGGCCGGATTGGTCTCCGGTTCCGGGCCCACCTGCGCGTTCCTCTGCGAGAGCGAGGAGTCGGCGATCTCGGTGGCCGCCGAACTCGCGGGCGCGGGCGTCTGCCGCAGCGTGCGGACGGCCAGCGGACCCGTGCCGGGCGCGCGCGTCCTCAGCGGCGACGCACCCGGTAAGCACTGACCGCCACTGGCCGCGACCGGACGCGGCGGCTTGCGGCCGACGCCGCAAGCCGCCGAGCGGGCACTTCAGGCACGGTCCCTGCCGAACCGTCCGTAGCTCCGGCGGGGTGTCCACTGCGCGGTGGTGATGCCGACGACACTGCGGCGAGCACGAAACCCTATGTGGCCTGCCGATGTGCGGGAAACGCTCGGCATGACGGCCCTGCGCGCGATCGTTGCGGTACGCCGGTCGGCGAGCCGATCGAGTGGGAACGCTCGACATCGCCGCATCCCGTGCGACCGATGCGCGGCCTCGCTCAGGGCAGCAGGTCGGCGAGCCGATCGACCTGATCGGCGTCGCGACCGTAGCAATAGAACATCACCTCGTCCGCGCCGAGATCGCCGAATTGCGCCATGGCGGAGCGGATCCGCGCGGGCGTGGTGAGCATGCCTTCGAGCATGCCTTCGGCGCGGCCGGTGAACGCGTAGTAGGCGCCCATCGACGCGCGTGCGTCTTCGATGACGTCGTCCGGACCGAGGGCGACGTTGACCTGGGCGACGATCCGCGGCGCGCCCGGTCGGCCGTGGTCGGTCCAGGAACGGCGAACGGTGTCGAACAGCCCGCCCGCCCACGACGGCGGTGCGGCGGCGAGAAAGCCACCGCCCCAACGGCCGACGCGCTCGAGTGCGGCGGGCTGGAAGCCGCCGAACAGGATCTCGGGCCCTTCCGGGCGCAGTGGCGCGGGGCCGATCGGCCCGCACTCCTCGCCGTAGGGCTCACCGGCCCACAGGCGGCGCATGAGCGCGACTTGCTCGTCGAGGCGGCGGCCCCGGGTGCGCAGGTCGGTGCCCGAGGCGAGGTGGTCGTCGGCGCGGCCGCCGACGCCGAGGCCGAGCACCAGCCGCCCGCCGGACATCCGGTCCAGCGTGGCGGCCTGTTTGGCGAGCAGCACCGGGTCGCGCAACGGCGCGAGCAGCACTTCGGTTTGCACTCGGACGCGGCTGGTCGCGCCGGCGATCGCGGCCAGCGCGATCAGCGGTTCGGGATTGTCGTAGACCAGCCGGTCGAGCAGGCCGAGCGTGCGGAACGGGCCCGCGTCGGCGCGCCGAGCCCAGTCGAGCAACGCGGCGGGATCGGAGATGGGCAGGCCGAGGCCGACGTGCATGAGAATCCTCCAGAGAGCATGCGGAATGGGAATAGTGCCGCCCGCCGACGCCTTCGGATAGGAGGCGGGCGTCCCACTCTGCGGCTGTACTTCTGGGGAGCGCCGATTCGGTTGCATGAGAACGAACAGCGTTCGTTCGCGATCAATCTAAACGAACATTGTTCGTACCGCAAGCTCGCCGCCGTTCGCCGGGACGACAGGCGGTCCGCCCACATCGGTACGCTGGCCCGGGGCCCCAGGGCCGCGACAGGTAGGTCTCATCGGACCGCCCCCGCAAGACACGGAAGGATCCATGTCCAACCTGATCAATCTCGAACAGGTCCACAAGAGCTTCGGGATCAAGCCGCTGCTGGACAACGTCTCGCTCGGCGTGCACGCGGGCGAACGGATCGGAGTCGTCGGCCTCAACGGCGGCGGCAAGACCACCCTGCTCGAGGTGCTCACCGGCATCGAGGAACCCGACAGCGGCCGGGTCAGCAGACTCGGCGGCCTGCGCATGGCTGTGGTGACGCAGCGCGGTGTGCTGCCCGCGGGCGCGACGGTCGGATCGGTGGTGCTTGCCGGGCTGGCCGATGACGCCATGACCGACGAGGTCGCCGAACACGAATGGGCCGCCGACCCGCGCATCCGCTCGGTGATGGACGGCATCGGCATCGCCGGCCTCGGCATGGACACCCCGGTGGACAACCTCTCCGGCGGCGAGCGCCGCCGGGTCGCGCTCGCCGCCGCGCTGGTGCGCGAACTCGACCTGCTCGTGCTCGACGAGCCGACCAACCACCTGGATGTCGAGGGTGTGCAGTGGCTGGCCGCGCACCTGCTCGGCCGCCGCAGCGCGCTGGTCGTGGTGACCCACGATCGCTGGTTCCTCGACACCGTCGCCACCAACACCTGGGAAGTGGTCGGCGGCAAGGTCGAAAGCTACGAGGGCGGTTACGGCGACTGGATCTTCGCCCGCGCCGAGCGCGCCCGCCAGGCCGATGCCTCCGAGGCCAGGCGGCGCAATCTGGCCCGCAAGGAACTGGCGTGGCTGCGGCGCGGCCCGCAGGCGCGCACGTCCAAGCCGCGCTACCGGGTCGAGGCCGCCGAAGCCCTGATCGCCGACGTGCCGCCGCCGCGCGACAGCGTCTCGCTGGCCGCCTTCGCGCGCAAACGCCTCGGCCGCGTGGTCGTCGAGCTGGAGGACGTCACGCTCACCACGCCGGACGACCGGGAATTGGTGCGCGACCTGACCTGGCGGCTGGCGCCGGGCGAGCGCGTCGGCCTGGTCGGCGTCAACGGCTCGGGCAAGACGACGCTGCTGCGCGCCCTTGCGGGCGACACCGACGCGACCTTGGCCGCGGGCAAGCGCATCCAAGGCCAGACCGTCCAGATCGGCTGGCTGCGACAGGAACTCGACGACCTGCCCACCGACCTACGCGTGCTGGAGGCGGTGCAGCAGGTGGCGCAGCGAATCATGCTGGGCGACAAGGAGATCTCGGCGGGACAGCTGGCCGAGCGCCTCGGTTTCACCCCCGCCCGCCAGCGCACGCCGGTCGGCGACCTGTCCGGCGGCGAGCGGCGACGCCTACAGCTGACCCGCATCCTCATGTCCGAACCGAACGTGCTGCTGCTCGACGAGCCGACCAACGACCTGGATATCGACACCCTGCAACAGCTGGAGGACCTGCTCGACAACTGGGCCGGCACGCTGGTCGTGATCAGCCACGACCGGTACCTCATCGAACGGATCTGCGACTCGACCTGGGCGTTGTTCGGCGACGGAAAGCTCACCAACCTTCCGGGCGGCATCGAGGAGTACCTGACCAAGCGCGCGGCCCTCGCGGCGAACCAGACCCGCACCGCCACACCGGATGCCAAGCCCGCCGACGCCCCGGCCACCGATTCCGCGGCCTACCGCGCGGCCCGCAAGGAGCTGACCCGGTTGGAACGCGCCATCGACAAGCTGTCCGAGCGCGAGCAGCGCTTGCACGTCGCGCTGGCCGACGCCGCCACCGACCCGGACAAGCTGGTCAACCTGGGCGCGGAGCTCAAGCAGGTGCTCGCGGAGAAGGAAACGGCCGAAGAGCGCTGGATGGAACTGGCCGAAGGCGTGTGAGGCCAGGCCGCCCCTTGCGGGCTCATACCCTGAGGGGGTATCTTTCGAGTGTCGGGGTACCCCCCGCCCGTATGAATGATATGGATGCGAAGGAGTCGGACATGCCCACCACCACCTACACCGTCACCGGGATGACCTGCGGGCACTGCGTCAGCTCCGTCAAGACCGAGATCGGCAAGATCGACGGCGTGACCGGCGTCGATGTGGATCTCGCCAGCGGCGCCGTCCGCGTCGACAGCACCGCGCAGATCGCCGACGCCGACATCGTCGCCGCCGTGGACGAAGCGGGCTACGAAGTCGCCGTCTGACCGGTCGCCACCAGTGGCTCCGCGCACCGGCCGACGCCGGTAGCGGAGCCACTGTTCTGTGCGACGCGCTACGCCTGGGCCGCCAGCCGGACGAAGGCGGCGGTGTCGAGGGTTTCGCCGCGAGCGGCGGGAGCGATGCCCGCGGCGAGCAGACGGCGCTCGGCTTCGGCAGGCGAACCGGCCCAGGCGGCGAGCGCGGCGCGCAGCGTTTTGCGCCGCTGCGCGAATGCGGCGTCGACGACTTCGAAGACGCGGCGGCGGTGCTCGTCGTCCATCGGCCACGGCGGCTCGGCGAAGCGGTCGATCCGGACCAGGCCCGACTCGACCCGCGGCACCGGCCAGAACACTTGCGTGCCCACCGCCCCCGCACGCCGGACGGTCCCGAAGAAGCCCGCTTTCACGCTGGGCACGCCATAGATGCGGCCGCCGGGCTCGGCGGCCAAGCGGTCGGCCACCTCGGCCTGCACCATCACCAGAGCGACCGCGATGCCGGGCAGTTCGGCGAGCAGATGCAACAGCACCGGGACGGCCACGTTGTACGGGAGATTGGCTACCAGCGCGGTCGGCGCGGCGGGCAGGTCCGCCGCGGTGACGCGCAGCGCGTCCGCCTCCACCACCGACAGGCGCTCCGCGAGTTCCGGAGCCCGGTCCGCGACGGTCACCGGAAGATGGCGCGCCAGCACGGGATCGATTTCGACGGCGACCACCGAGTCCACCACGTCCAGCAGCGCGAGGGTCAGCGAACCGAGACCGGGCCCGACCTCGAGCACCACGTCCCCGCGCCCCACCCCGGCGGCCGCGACGATCCGCCGCACCGTGTTCGCGTCGTGCACGAAGTTCTGTCCGAGCTGCTTGGTCGGCCGCACCCCGAACCGCTCGGCGAGCACCCGCACTTCGGCGGGCCCGAGCAGCGCCGCACTCCCGCGGGCGGAAATATCAGGTTCGGACACCTCGAGAATCTATCAACCGGCATACCCGGCCGGCCGCGACGTCTCCCCCGCGTCAGCTGATGCCGAGGCGACCGGTGCAAGCGGGCCAGGCGCCCCAACCCTGCCGCTGCCGGGTGATCTCCGCGATGGCGATCTGTTCTTCCCTGGTGGCCAGGTCCGCGCGGGGGGCGTACCGCAGCCCGCCCTGCCGCTCCCAAGTGCCTTGGTCGAACTGCACACCGCCGAAGTAGCCGTTGCCGGTGTTGATCGACCAGTTGCCGGTCGACTCACAGCGGGCCAGCGCGTCCCAGATCGCGCCGTCGCGCACCGGGGGCACCTCGGTGCCAGGCTTGGCGCCCTTGCGGACGGTCTTCGGCTTCGCCGCCACGGTGACGGTCGAAGCGACCGGTTTACGGTCCACTTCCTGGCCGTTGACCATGGTGACCGCGAAGGTGACGTTCTGCACGCCGGGAGCGCCGGGCGACTCAACCACCGTGCGGCTCATGTTCATCTCCGGGTCTTCGATGACGTTCTCCGGCGGGTCCAGCGGCATCGTCTCGGTCTGCTGTTCGACCCGCTTGCGCGTCACGGTGACGTGCAAGCCGTTCGTCAGGGGCGTGGCCGCGGCCGGTTCGACGGAGTCCTGCTCGAGCAGCGGGATGCCGGCGACCTCGAGGAATTTGCCGACGGTGGGCGCGGCGGCGCGCACGTCCACCGGATTGCCGATGCCGTCGACCAACGAGACCACGCGCGGAGTCGCGATGGTCAGCGTCCCGCCCTGCAGCGGGAGCCGCTCGTCGCGGGCGGGCGAGACGTACACCTCTTTCGGGATCTTCAGCTGTTCGAGCGCCTCCCCCGCGGTCACCCCTGTGGTCCAGACCTTCTGCGTCATACCGTCGACCGACAGGTCGACCTCTTTCGCGCGGTTGAGCGTGATGGTCGCGCCGTCGGCGATGTGCGCGGCCAGTGCGGGCGCCACCTTGTCCCGGTCGGTCACCGCGAAGCCCGCGGCCTTCAACACGCCGCGCACGTCACGCGACATCGTGGTCTGGAAGAGCTTCTCGCCGTCCACGACGACGGTCACCGTCTTGCGATTCACGATCGCGAGACCGGCGCCGACGATCAGCGTCAGCAGCAGCGCGCCGACCGCGATGTACAGCAGCGGCGAACGCGACTGGTTGATCCGCATGAAGGGGGACATGGTCACAGCACGATAACGAGGGGGCAGGGCGCCGACAACAGCAAGCTCCGGAACAGGGCCTTTTCAATATCACGATCGAATATCGACCCCGCAGGTAAATCACAAAACGGAACGCCGAAAGTGACATAGGACACATTTCGCATACGGCGATGCATTCCGGGCATCCGTGACGCCCTCGGGTACGCGCCCCTTGGCGGGCGCCCCGCTCAGATCCGGTAGACGCGACGCGCGTTGGCGGTGGTGATCTCGGCCAGTTCCAGCGGATCCTGCTCGCGCACCTCGGCCAGTGCCCGCACGGTGTACGGCAGGCAATACGGCTCGTTCGGCGCTCCGCGGAACGGATGCGGGGTCAGATACGGCGCGTCCGTCTCGACCAGGATCTGGTCGTCGGGCACCACCTTCGCCGCCTCGCGCAGTTCGTGCGCGTTCTTGAAGCTCACCGTCCCGGAGAAGCTCAGGATGTAGCCCTCGGCCACGCACGACAGGGCCATGTTCGTGTCCGAGGAGAAGCAGTGGAAGATCACCCGCTCCGGCGGACCCTCGTCCAGCAGCACGGTCAGCAGGTCGTGGTCGGCCTCGCGGTTGTGGATCATCAGCGGCTTGCGCACCCGCTTGGCCAGGTCGATGTGCCAGCGGAAGCCCTCGATCTGGGTCTCGACGTCGGCGCAGCCGTCCAGCTTGCCCGGCCAGTAGTAGTCCAGGCCGGTCTCGCCGACAGCGACCACCCTCGGGTCGTCGGCCAAGCGCTCCAGCTCGGCCTTCGCCTCGTCGTCGAGCGCGTTCGCCCTGGTCGGATGCAGCGCGACGGCGGCGAACACACGATCGTCCCAGTGCGCGGCCCGCACCGCCCACCGCGCGGCGTCCAGATCGTCGGCGACGGTGACCACCCGGCCGACCCCGACCGAGGCGGCCCGGTCGACGATCGCGACGGTCGACGCCGCGTCGGTCGCGCCGCAGGCGTCCAGGTGGGTGTGCGCGTCCACGATCGGCGACAGCGGCTCGGGCAGCTCCGGCGCGGAACGCTTCGCGCTCATCGGCGGCCACCCCGCGGCGCGGACGCGGGGACCCGCGAATCGGCGAGGGGCATATTCACGCGAGCGGAAGAATGCACGCGCATTACAGTAGACACACCATGAGCGAAGTCGACCGCCCCGCCTTCTACATCACCACGGCCATCGCCTATCCGAACGGCGCGCCGCATATCGGGCATGCGTACGAGTACATCTCGGCCGACGCCATCGCCCGCTTCAAGCGCCTCGACGGCTACGACGTCTTCTTCATGACCGGCACCGACGAGCACGGCCAGAAGATGCAGCAGGCCGCGGCCGCCGAGGGCATCCCGGTGGAAGAGCTCGCGGCCCGCAACTCCGACGTGTTCGAGGCGCTGGACAAGACGCTCGACATCTCCTTCGACCGGTTCATCCGCACCACCGACGCCGACCACCAGGCCGCCAGCGTCGCCATCTGGGAGCGGATGCTGGCCAACGGCGACATCTACCTCGGCAACTACTCCGGTTGGTACTCGGTGCGGGACGAGGCGTTCTACACCGACGAGGAGACCACGGTGCTGGAGGACGGCACCCGCATCTCCAGCGACTCCAAGACGCCGGTCACCTGGACCGAGGAGTCGAACTACTTCTTCCGGCTGTCGGCCTACCAGGACAAGTTGCTGGCGCTCTACGACGAGCATCCGGAGTTCATCGCGCCGGCGACCCGGCGCAACGAGATCGTCAGCTACGTCAAGGCGGGTCTGAAGGACCTGTCCATCTCGCGCACCACCTTCGACTGGGGCGTGCCGGTGCCCGACCATCCCGACCACGTCATGTACGTGTGGGTGGACGCGCTCACCAACTACCTCACCGGCGTCGGCTTCCCGGACACCTCCTCCGCCGCCTTCGGCAAGTATTGGCCCGCCGACGTGCACATCATCGGCAAGGACATCACGCGCTTCCACACCGTGTACTGGCCCGCGTTCCTGCTCTCGGCCGGAGTGGAGCTGCCGAAACGCGTATTCGTGCACGGGTTCCTGTACAACAAGGGCGAGAAGATGTCCAAGTCGGTCGGCAACGTGGTCGACCCGCTGGAGCTGGTCGACAACTACGGCTTGGACGCGGTGCGGTTCTTCCTGCTGCGTGAGATCTCCTACGGCCAAGACGGCAGCTACAGCCACGAGGCCATCGTGAGCCGGATCAACAGCGACCTGGCCAACGAGTTCGGCAACCTGGTGCAGCGCAGCACCAAACTGGTCGCGCGCGACTGCGGCGGCGTGGTGCCGACACCCGGCGAGTTCACCGACGACGACCGCGCCCTGCTGGATCTGGCGGGCGGTCTGCTGGAGCGCTGCCGGGCCGAATTCGACGCCCAGCAGATGCATCTGGCGCTGGAGGCGATCTGGCTGACCCTGGGCGAGACGAACCGGTACTTCTCCGCGCAGGCGCCGTGGGCGCTGGCGAAGTCGGGCACCCCGGAGGATCTCGCTCGCGAGGCCACCGTGCTGTACGTGACGTTGGAGGTGCTGCGCATCGTCGCGATCCTGGTCCAGCCGGTGCTGCCGGGGTCGGCGGGCCGCATCCTCGACCAGCTGGGGCAGCGGAGCCGGACGTTCGCGGACATCGCGACGCCGATCGAGCCCGGGTTGGCGTTGCCCGCGCCGGAACCGGTGTTCCCGAAGTACGTCGAACCGAAGGACTGACCGCCTCCGGCCTGCCGTAACGGTAAGGCGCACAACACTTTAGCGGTGTTCCACGGCGACATGCCCACGAGTGGATCCACCTGCCTTCCCGCCGTGGAATGCGTTGTCGGATAATGAAACACCGGTTCGCGGCCTGGCGACGCCCCGGACCGTGTGCGATCGGTACGACGACGTTCCGTTCGGAATCGGTTCCGGCACAGAGAGGGCACACATGGGCCAGCAGCACGCGACGGCATCCGTTCACCGGTCCGGTTTCGCCGAGCGGCATCGGGCGGCACGCGAAGCCGTGCTCACGTCGCAGCGCGGCAGGCTGGTCGAGGCGATGGTGGAGTCCGTCGACAACAAGGGATACCCGGCCACCACCCTCACCGACATCGTTGCCAGGGCCAGGGTTTCGCGGACGACCTTCTACGACCACTTCGCGAACAAAGAGGAGTGCTTCGCCGAGGCGGTGCACACCGGCGTCGACATCATGGCGACCCGGATCGTGGACGAACTCGCCCAGTTGCCGCCGGACGCCGACGCCTACGCGAAGATCGAGTCCATCGTGGTCACCTTCTGCCAGACCGTCGCCACCGAGCCCGATTTCGCCCGATTGGTGCTCGTGGAGTCGTTCAAGGTGAACCAGGAGGCCGTCGGCTACCGCGACTTGGCCGTCGACCGGTTCGCCCAGCTGTACCGGGTGTTCTACGACCAGGCGCGGGCGGCGGACCCGACGCTCCCCGAACTGTCCGACGGGCTGATCGCCCTGATCCCGGACGCGATCGGCGAGCGCACGCGGCGGGTCATCGTCTCGGACGGACCCGCGCGCGTGCCGGATCTGGCGCCGCTGTTCGTCCAGTTCGTCATGAGCGCCCTGGGGCTTCCGGTTCCCTCCTGACGGCACGGCGACCGTCACCGGGATGGCGTCTTCGCGCTACCCGACGCACCGCCGCCCCACCGGTCACCCGGTGGGGCTCGGGCGCCGTCGTCGCGGCGAACGGATACCGCTCACACAGCTGTTCCGCCGTGTCACTTCCAGCGGTCGAGCAGGGTATTGATCTCCTTGGTCAGCGCGGCC
The DNA here is from genome assembly GCF_044452545.1 of Nocardia sp. NPDC051900. Taxonomy (NCBI): domain Bacteria; kingdom Bacillati; phylum Actinomycetota; class Actinomycetes; order Mycobacteriales; family Nocardiaceae; genus Nocardia; species Nocardia sp. NPDC051900. The sequence continues at coordinate 241,852 of NZ_JBITBU010000007.1, forward strand.
TGCAGGAACGGACCGAAGGTGATCCGCGCGACGCCCTGGTCGGCGAGGGCGGCGTTGTCGGCCTGATCCGGGAGGACGGTCGCGCTGATCGGCAGCGGCAGCTCGCCGGTCAGGCGGCGCATGTCGGCGTCGGCGTGGCGGCCCACCGGGAACAGCACGTCCGCACCCGCCTCGGCGGCCAGCCGCAGCCGCTCGATGGCGCGGTCCACCCGGTCGGCCTCGTCTCCGTCCTGGCGCAGGAGCAGGTCGGTGCGCGCGTTGATCACCAGGTGCACACCCGTCGCGTCGGCGGCCTTGCGCAGTCCGTGCACGAGGTCGGCGTGTTCCTGGCCCGTGCGCAGGCGCTTGCCCTCGCTGTGCACGGTGTCCTCGATGTTCAGTCCGATCGCCCCTGCCTCGAGCAGGCCCTCGACCAGCCGCGCGGGCTCCTGTCCGTAGCCGGACTCGATGTCGACCGACACCGGGACGTCCACCGCCGCCGTGATCTGCCGTACCCGGGTCAGCGACTCGTCGAACGTCATCCCTTCCCCGTCCGAGCGGCCGATCGAATCGGCCAGCGGATGACTGCCCACCGTCAAGGCCGGAAAGCCCGCCGCCACGGCGACTTTCGCGGACCAGGCATCCCACACCGTCGGGAAGACGCCCGGGTCACCCGGCACGTGCAACCCGAGAAACGTCGTGGCCTTGCTCTCCAGAGAAGTCATACCGATGATCATGCCCGCCACCCAGCTTCGGGTCGACCACCCGCGCGGAGCGAACCGCACAGCCGAAGCCGCGGTCGGCTAGGAAGTGCGGCGCGCGGCGAGAACCGCGTCGTAGAGCTCGCGACGCGACACGGCGTGGGCGGCGGCGACCTCGGCGCAGGCGTCTTTGAGGCGCAGGCCCGCCGCGGTTCGGGATTCCACGGCGTCCACCAGGTCCGCTGGATCGGCGGCGGCGGGCTGGGCGCCCGCGAGCACCACGGTGATCTCGCCGCGTGCGCCATCGACGGCCCACTCGGCCAGTTCGGCCAGGGTCCCCCGGATCACTTCCTCGTAGGTCTTGGTCAGCTCCCGGCAGACGGCGGCGCGGCGGTCCGGGCCGAGGATCTCGACCGCGTCGGCCAGGCAGTCGGCGAGCCGATGCGGGGCCTCGAAGAAGACGCAGGCGCGTGGTTCGGTGGCCAAGGTGCGCAACCATTCCCGGCGCTGGCCGGATTTGCGCGGCGGGAATCCGTCGAAGCAGAACCGTTCCACCGGCAGGGCCGACAGTGCCAGCGCCGTGGTCACCGCCGAGGGACCGGGCAGGCAGGTCACCGGCAGATCCCGCTCGACGCACGCCGCCACCATGCGGTAGCCGGGATCGCTCACCGACGGCATGCCCGCGTCGGTCACCAGCAGCACCGTACGGCCGTCGGCGATCTCGTCGAGCAGCATCGGAATCCGGGCGGTCTCGACGTGATCGTAGAAACTGACCACCCGGCCGGAGATCTCGACGCCGAGCGCCTTGGCCAGGGCCCTGGTGCGGCGGGTGTCTTCGGCGGCGACGACATCGGCCGTCGCCAGCGCTTCGCGCAGGCGCTGCGAGGCATCACCGACATCACCCATCGGCGTCGCCGCGAGCACCAGCCCGCCCGCCGTCTCGTAAGCCACCGCACTCCTGTCCGCATCACGTATCCGGCGACAACCGCCAACCCGCAGCCTATCCACCGACGCCACCGGCCCCAGCAGATACCGGCGGCAACCACGTTCGGCCGCCCGGCAGAAGCAATCCCGCACGCCTTCGAGACAAATCTCACTCACGCCGGGAGCCGACCGCGAATCCGCCGGGCCCGTTCTCGACACGTACAGCCGATCTCGTGAGCACATGGGTAACTCACCGGGTACGCCCAAACTACAGCGGCACTCACGCAGGACCTGAACGCGAATCCCGAACCACCCAACTAGTACGGCCTGAAGACCCGGAGAGGCGGGAAAGCATACGATCGGGGCGTGACCCAGGTGACCGACCAGCGCGCGACCGCACGGTTCGGAACCGTGCCATCCTGGTCGAGCCCGGGGCCGCTGCGGCCGCCACGCGACTTCGGGCCGACCGACCGCGCGCGCGGCTGGCTGGTGACCGCGTTCCTCACCGCGATCGCGGCGGTGACGCGCTTCACCATGCTCAACTACCCGACCGACGCGGGCACCCCCGTATTCGACGAGAAGCACTACGCCCCGCAGGCTTGGCAGATGCTCACCGGCGGCTGGGTGGAGGACAACCCCGGCTACGGGCTGGTGGTGCATCCCCCGGTCGGCAAGCAGTTCATCGCGATCGGCGAGGCGATGTTCGGCTACAACGGCTGGGGCTGGCGTTTCACCGCCGCGCTCGCCGGAACGGTGCTGGTGCTGCTGGTGATCCGGATCACCCGGCGGATGACACGCTCCACCCTGATCGGCGCGATCGCGGGCATCCTGCTGATCGCCGACGGGCTGACCTTCGTCTCCTCGCGCATCGGCATGCTCGACATCTTCATGGCGTTGTTCGTCACCGCCGCCTTCGGCTGCCTGATCGTCGACCGCGACGAGGTGCGCGCTCGGTGCGCGCGCGCCGACGCGGAGGGCCGGATCGGCGTGACCGACTGGGGACCGCGCCTCGGGGTGCGCTGGTGGCGCTTCGGCGCGGGCCTGCTGCTCGGGCTGGCCTGCGGAACCAAATGGTCCGGCATCTATTTCATCGCCGCCTTCGGCGTGATGAGCGTCTACTTCGACCTCTCGGCGCGGCGGCTCTACGGGGTACGCCGTCCGTGGCTCGGGGTCGCGCTGCGGGACATCGGGCCCGCGCTGTACGCGCTGGTGCTCGTGCCGCTCGGCATCTATCTGGCCAGTTACTGGGCCTGGTTCGCGAGCGAGACCGGCGTGTACCGGTACATGCCCGGCAATCCGTCCGCGCCGACGGACCCGATCGGCACCGGAGGATTCTGGTCGCATGTGGTGCCGGGCGCGCTGCGTTCGCTCTGGTACTTCAACGCCAGGTCGCTGGAATTCCACACCGAACTGACCAATTCGGCGGGCAACCATCACCCTTGGGAATCCAAGCCGTGGACCTGGCCCATGGGCCTGCGCCCGATGCTGTACTACTACGCCGACAGCGGCGTCACCGGTTGCGGGCAGACCCAGTGCGTGAAGGCCGTGATGCTGATCGGCACGCCCGCCATTTGGTGGGTGGCTTTTCCGGTGCTGGCCTGGATGCTGTGGCGCGCGGTGGTCCGTCGCGACTGGCGCCACGGCGCGGTGCTGGTGGGCTACGGCGCCGCGCTGCTGCCCTGGTTCGCCACCCTCGACCGGCAGATGTACTACTTCTACGCCGTCCCGATGGCCCCGTTCCTGGTGATGGGCGTGGCGCTGGTGCTCGGCGACGTGCTGGGCCCCGCGCACCCCAGCACCATCCCGCGCAGCCCCGCCGGGATCTACCTGCCCACCCCGCCGAACGAACGGCGCAGCCTCGGACTACTCGCGGTCTGCCTCTACCTGGGCCTGGTGATCGCCAACTTCATCTGGCTGTGGCCGATTCTCACCGCGCTACCGATCACCCCGGGCAACTGGCACGACCACCTCTGGCTCCCCAGCTGGAGATAAGAGGTCAGGCCTCGAGTGCCGCCTGCACATAGCGCAGGGCGGTGGCGTCGTCCAAGCCCAATCTGCGCACCGTCGCGACGTAGGCGGTTGCCGCGCGGCCTGCCACGTCGCGGGTCGGGTCTCCCGAGGAGGCGATGAACGAGCCCTGCCTGCCCCGGGTTTCGACCACGCCGTCCGCCTCCAGCTCGCGGTAGGCGCGTGCCACCGTGTTGGGGGCGAGGCCGAGTTGAGCCGCAAGGGCGCGGACGGTCGGAATCTTGGTTCCGGCGGTCAGTTCGCCGGAACGCACCTGGGCGATGACGCCGAGGCGTAGCTGCTCGTAGGGCGGCACAGTCGAGTCGTGCGAGACGGTGATGGTGAACATGCCCGCGCTCACAACTCGTCGCGGGACAACGGGCAGGACAGACAACGCGGACCGCCGCGGCCGGAGCCGAGTTCGGAGCCGGGGATGCGCAGCACCTCGATGCCTTCGTCCTCCAGCCTGGCGTTGGTCATCTCGTTGCGCTCGTAGGCGACCACCACGCCGGGCGCGAGCGCGAGGGTGTTGTTGCCGTCGTCCCACTGTTCTCGTTCGGCGGTGACACCGTCCAGTCCCGTGTCGATCACCCGCAGCTTGCCGATGCCCATCGCCTCGGCGGCCGCGGGCAGGAACGGGTCGGGACCGCTGATGCCGACCCGGCCGCTGCCGAGCCGTCCGCCGTAGTCGTCGGCCTTGCGGATGGTGAAGGCGCACAGCGATTCGCGCACCGCCGGATACATCACGACGGCGTCCGCGTCGACCATGGTGCACACCGTGTCCAGGTGCATCGTCGCGCGGGTTTGCGCGATCGGCACAACGAGCACGGTATGAGCGAGGTCATCGTCGAACAGGCTGCGCGCCAAGGCTTCCGCGCCGGCGGGCGAGGTGCGCTCGCCGACGCCCACCGCGACCACGCCCTCCGAAAGCAGCAGCACGTCGCCCCCTTCGATCGGCGCGGTGTGCGATTCGTACGCCCGGCGCACCCCGAGGAAACGCGGATGGAACGCGTAGATGAGATCGGTCAGCGAGGTCTCCCGGCTGCGGGCGGGCAGCGCGAGGGAGGTGATCGCCACGCGCGGACCGACCCAGAACGAGGAATCCCTGGTGAACAGCAGATTGGGCAGCGGATCGATGACGAAGTCGCCGCCGTGGTGCATGCGGCGCACCAGCGAGGTGGCGTCGGGCCCGAACGGCAACTCGTCGAAGGTCATCCCCGCCATGAGGATGTCGGCCAGTTCCCCGGCGGGCACGCCGCGCAGGAAGGCGGCCAGTTCGTCGGCCAGCGTGTGTCCGAGCCTGCGCGCGTCGACGGCGGCCGAGATGCCCTGGATCCGGGCGGCGCCGCTGACCTGGATGGTCTCGGCGAGCAGGTCCGACAGCAGCAGCACCTCGGTGCCGCGGTCACGCAAGACTTCGGCGAACGCGTCGTGCTCCTGCTGCGCGCGCTCCACCCACGGGATGCCGTCGAACAACAGCTGATCGTTGTTGCGCGGGGTCAGCCTGCGCAGCTCGTTGCCCGGCCGGTGCAGCAGCACCGTACGCAGCGTGCCGACTTCGGACGTCACGGCCAAACGCGCACCCTCCCGCGCGGACACAGCATCTGCTCCCATGATCGAACCGTAGTGCGCCGCGGCCGGAAGAGCACGGAAATCCCGGCTTCGGCGTGCGGATCGGTGCGCGATCGCCGAATCCGGTCCCAGCACACCCTAACCTCAAGTATTGTTGAGGTGATTGGGAGGAGCGTGCATGTCGACAGCAGCCGATTGGCGGGCAAAGGAGCTGACCCCCGGGCAGCTCTCCGAGCGTAGTGGAGTCGCGGTCTCCGCGTTGCACTTCTACGAACGCGAAGGGCTCATCACGAGCAGACGCACCAGCGGGAATCAGCGCAGATATGCCCGCGAGACCTTGCGCCGCGTCGCGTTCATCCGCATCTCCCAGCGCGTCGGCATACCGCTGAGCGAGATCAGGGCGGCCCTCGATCAACTACCAGAAGGCCGCACGCCCACCCGGCGCGATTGGGAGACCTTGTCCACCACGTGGCGCGCCGACCTGGACGACCGGATCACCCAGCTGATCCGATTGCGCGACAGCCTCACCGGCTGCATCGGCTGCGGCTGCCTGTCCCTCGGCACCTGCCGCTTGGTCAACGAGCACGACCGGCTCGGCGCCGAAGGTCCCGGCGCGCGCGTGCTCGACGTGCAGCTCAATTGCCCGTCGAAGCCAGCAGCCTGCTGAACCGGGCGCTGGTGCGCCGCATCGCGAACTCGTAGGGAAAGGCGAACTTGCGCTTCCACCAATAACCGAAGCGGATGTCGAACGAGCTGTAGATCAGGAACCGGTTGCGTTCGATCCCGCGCAGGATCGCCCTCGCCACCCGCTCCGGCGGCACCGCGTGCTCGGTGAACGCGGCGGTGAGCCGCTTGATCTTCGGGTCCTCTTTGTTCACTCCGACCAGCTCGACGCTGCGCACCAGCGGCGTGTTCACCGCGCCGGGCGCCACCAAATGCACCGTGATGCCGTGTTGCGCCAGATCCACCCGCAACACCTCGGATACGCCGCGGATGCCGAATTTGCCCGCGCTGTAAGCCGCGTGCCAGGGCAGCGCGAGCAGGCCCGCCGCCGACGACACGTTCACCAGCGCACCGCCCTTGCCCGCGCGCACCATGGGCGGCACGAAGGTCTCGATGACGTGGATCGGCCCCATCAGGTTGACCTCCACCATGCGCCGCCAGTGCTGATGCTCCAGGTTCTCCACGGTCCCCCAGACCGACGTGCCCGCGATGTTCATGACGACGTCCAGGCTGCCGAGTTCGGCGTGCGCCCGGTCGGCGAAGGCGCGCACCGCGTCGTAGTCGGTGATGTCCAGCGCTTGCGCCAGAGCCACACGTCCGCCCGCGGCTCGGATGTCCGTCACCGTGGCGTCCAGGCCCTTGGCATTGATGTCGGTGAGCACCAGTTCGGCGCCGTCCGCGGCGGCGGCCAGCGCGGTGGACCGGCCGATACCGCTCGCCGCGCCCGTGACCAGAACCTTCGCATCGCGCACCGTCGTTCGACCCGCTCGCCCGCGACCTCTACCCAGCACTGCGCATCCCATCTCGAGTCGCCGAATCGGTTCCCCGCAGGGTAGTCCAGTCGGCGGCCGCCGACCGGGACGCCGCTAACGACCCAGAACCGCGAGCATGCCCGCGACGGCTCGCGGCCAGGTGAATTGCTCGGCCCGGCTGCGCGCGGCGCTGCGCCTGCGGGCCTGCGGCATGGCCAGCACGTCGCTGACCGCCCGCGCGAACGCGGACGGATGGTCGGCGGCCACCGCGCCGCAGTCGGCGGTCACGATGTCGGCCAGCGCGGAGGATCGACTCGCCACCACGGGCGTGCCCGCCGCGAGCGCTTCCAGCGCCGCGAGGCCGAAAGTCTCGTGTGGACCGGGCGCCAGCGAGACATCCGCCGTGGCGAGCAGTTTGGCGACCATCGCGCGCTCGGCGATGAAGCCGGTGAAGTGCACGGCGGGCACCCCGCCAGGCAGCGGGGCCAGCGTGCGGGCCCGCCGCTGCAACGCGTCGCGGCGCGGGCCGTCCCCGGCGACGACCAATCGCGCCTCGATACCCGCCTCCCGCAACGCGCCGACCGCCTCGATGCTGCGATCCACCCGCTTCTCGACCGACAACCGGCCGCAGTGCACCAGCAGCGGATGACCCGGCACCCCCAGATCGGCGCGCAGCCTGCGATCGCGCCGGTGCGGGTTGAACAGATCGAGATCGACGCCGAGCGGTACCAGCTCCACGTTCCGCGCGTCGATGCGCAGGAACTCCTCGCGAGCGAAGCTGGTGGTGCACACGACGATGTCGTAGTCGGTGGCGGTGTGCCGGTTGGCCACGTCGGCGCAGCGCCGCGCCACCGGGCCGGGCAGCACCTGCCCCAGCAGCCGGTCGAGCCGCTCGTGCGAGATCATCACGCCTGCCACGTCGCGCCGCCGCGCCCAGCGGCCGAATCCGCGCAGCGTCAGCCGGTCGGAGACTTCCAGCACGTCGGGCCGCAATCCGTCCAGGACGTCGGCCACCCGGCGTGGATCCGCGGCACGGTAACCCCCGGTCCACGGAATGGCCAACGCGGGCAGTGTGATCCGTACGACGCCGGTGGGCAGGATCTCCTCGGACCGGCGCGGGCCCGGCACGATCAGCACCACGTCGTGTCCCGCGGCGACGTAACCCTCGCCCAGATGGTGCAGCGCCGTGCGCAGCCCACCCGACCGCGGGCCGTAGAAGTTCGCAAGCTGAACTATGCGCACGTGGCCGATCGTGCAGCGGATCGGGTTACCCGTGCCCAACGGTGCGTGAACGGCCGTGAAAGAACCGGATAACCGGCGGCTGTCGCGGTGATCTCAGTGCGCGGGCAGCCCGCGCCCGGCCCGCGGAAGATCGAGATCAAGCGGGATCCGGCCCGCGGTGAGGTGCGTCTCGACCTGCTCGGCGGGCATCGGCTTCGCGATCAGAAAGCCTTGCGCGCGGTAGCAGCCGAGGCCGACCAAGGTGCGCGCGGCGACCGCCGTCTCGACGCCTTCCCCGACGACGCCCAGGCCGAACGAGCCTGCCAGGCCGATGATGGATTTCACGATGGCCAGATCGTCGGTGCTGGCGCCGAGCCGCTGCACGAAACCCCGATCGATCTTCACCGCGTCCACCGGCAGCGCCTTCAGATGCGACAGCGAGCTGTAGCCGGTGCCGAAATCGTCGATGGCGATCTGCACGCCCATCCGCTTGAGTCCGCGCAGCGTGACCTGGGTCCGGGCCAGGTCCTGGACCACGACGTGCTCGGTGATCTCCAGGCACACCGAGCTGCCGTCGATGCCGAACAGGCGCAGGATGTCCTCGATGCGCTCGACGAAATCGAGGCTCACCAACTGCACCGGCGACACGTTGATCCGCATCACGACGTTGCCCGCCAGACCGCGCCTGCGCCATTCGGCGAATTGCGCGCACGCCGACCGGATCACCCAGCGGCCCAGTTCGCCGGCCAGGTTGGTGGCCTCGGCGACGGTGACGAACGCGGCGGGCGGCAGCAATCCCCTGGTCGGGTGCAGCCAGCGAACCAGCGCCTCCAACGCGACGATGCGGCCGGTGCGCAGATCCACCTCGGGTTGGTAGTGCAGCAGCAGCGAGCCGTCCGACACCGCGCCGCGCAGGTTGAGCTCCACGTCGTCCTGGAGTTCGAATTGCGCGCGCATGGTGTCGGTGAACACCGCGACGCCGTTGCCGCCGCCCGATTTCGCCGACAACAACGCGTGATCGGCGCGGCGCAGCACGTCGGCGACCGTCGTCTCACCGGGGAAGCCGAGCGCGACGCCGACGCTGGCGCCCCGGCTGACCGACTCGCCGCCGACGGTGACGCGCCGCGCGATCAACTGCTGGATGCGGTTCGCCTCGTACTCGGCGGCCACCGCGTCCATCGGCTTGGCGGGAACGATGACGAATTCGTCGCCGCCCAGTCGGGCGATCATGTCGTTCGGGTCCAGGTTCTCCCGCAGGCGCGTCGACAAGGTGCGGATGAAGTTGTCCCCTGCGGTGTGACCGAGGAAATCGTTGAGTGCTTTCAAGCGGTCCAGGTCGAGGAAGAAAGCGGCCACCGGGCCGGGGCTTCCCGCGCGTAATCGCTCCTCCATGTGCTCGAGCAGCGCGCGCCGGTTGGCCAGACCGGTCAAGTCGTCGTGCAGCGCGATGTATCGGAGACGTTCCTCCGCGACCACCCGCGCTTGCAGTTGCGCGAACAGCGCCGCGATGGCTTTGAGCACGTTGAGTTCGCGATTGCTCCACTCTCGATCGCCCGACTTGACGAACCCGAGCACACCGGTCGGCTCGCCACGCGACATCAGCGGTACCGCCGCCGAGGTCACCCCGACGATGCCGGAACCACGGCGCACGGTCTCCTGGTAGTCGGCGAATTCCGGGGTCGGGCGCGCGACCATCGGCTCGGTCGCGTTCTCCAGTGCGCGGAACACCGGGTCGGCGCCGTCGAAGTAGATCACGCCGAGCGGATCGGGATCCGGAATGTTCTGCCGGTGCGGCCACTCGGCGATGAGCACGGTTGCCCGGCGTTCGCGGTCGGTGTGCCGCACGTAGCTGAAATCCACGTCGAAGTACTCGACCAGTTGCGCGAGCACGCGTTCGGTGGCGGCGACCATGGTCGTGGCGTCCACACCCATGAGCTCAGAGGCGACCTGGGTCACCAACGAGTCGAGTGTCCGCCGTGGCACATTGTCTCCGATCGCGCTAACTACTGGTGTCCACACCGAGCACCGGACGCCGCCTGCTGCGTACGGTGGCGGCGGAGGCGTAGCTCAGGCGAAGCACCAACGCCATGGTCTCATGCTCAGGCACTTCCAGCAGGTCCAGGAAACGGCCCTGAAGTGACGTTAGTGTATCCGTGAAGTCGGGGGAAATCGCTGCAAGTTCCGCATGGCGTCGGGCGTAGAGGTATACCGGGGAAATCGGCTGCACGCACAATCCGAGGCGCTCGGCCCGCACCCAAACCCGCGCGACCGCCGCGCCCGCCGCCGCGTAGTCGGTCAATCGAGGGTCGGCCGCGTCGAATGTCACGGCCAGAATGGCGGAGCTGGACCGCACCCGGTCACCGGTGTATTTCCCCAGCGCCGCTCCACCCGACCAGGACCGCAACTGCGCCATGACGTCGGCGCGGGTGGTGATCTGGAATGCCGCCCATTCGTCGTCGGTCAGTTCCAGGCTGCGCGCATCGATTCCGGTCTCCGGCGTGTCGTCCGCCCAACGGACTTCGGCGAGCATTTCCTCGTATAAGCGGGGCGTGAGATAGCGGACCCGATCGGAATCCCCCAGCAACCTCGCAGCTTCCTCAATGTCCTCCCGTTCCACGACGGCGCGCACATGCGCACCGGCCGATTCGGCGGCCGCCGTGAGCGCGGCGAGTACGCCGTCTGCCAGCGGGGCCCCGGTGCCGACCCTGCGGTTGGTCTCGCGTCGCAGGACGGCGGGATAGTCGGCCGCCAGCTCGGCACTGCGATCGTTCCCCAGCCGCAAGCTGGCGACGAGACGACCGGACCCCGGCGCTCCTTCGACGAACTCGTGCGGGCCGAGGATTCCGTGCGCGGCCGCGGCGACCCGCGCGTTGTAGACGGCCGCGCCGAGTGCGACGGCGCTGCCGCGATAGCCGATGTCCATTGCCGTGCTGCACTCGGGCGCCAGCTCGATGGCGATGTGCTCCGCGCCGGCCCGCAACGACCAAGGCTGCATGTTTCCCCCGGATGGAGCCCGTTGCGCGCAGGCGAGGACGCTTTCGATGGGCCCGGTAGCGGGCTCGGGCGGCGCATCGGCCCACACCGGCTCGTCGTTCGGCGGCGGGTCGGCCAGCTCGTCGAGATGCCGTTCCACATCGATCCGGACGCGACCGGAATCCAGCTTCAGCCCCAGTCCGATGCGCCGCACGGCGGCGGCCACGCTCGCGGCGCCGAGGCCGACGTCACCGGCCAGCTGCGGCCAGCTGTTCACCGTCTCGCCGACTTCGACCAGGCTCGCGCCCAGCCGCGGCGACAGCCCGGAGGCGCCGAGCAGCTTCACCACGTACGGCGCCTTCTCCCGCGAGGTCAGCCCCCGCAAATCCCGGGCGCTGACCTCGCCGAGCAATCCGTGGAACGCGGGACGGCGGGCTTCGAGATCGAAACGCTCGACGTCCAGCAAACCACGGTCACTGGTTTCCATCAGTACGGGAATGCGATGCCGGGCCGCCGCCTCGCGAATCACGAGTTTCATATCGAGCGAATCGCATTCCTCGACCACGATCGCGAGTCCGTCCAGGAATTCGTCCACCGAATTCTCGTCGACCCCGGCCGCGAAGATCTGCACCGGGAGATAAGGGTCCAACTCGGCGATACGGCGTGCGGTTACCACCGCTTTGTTGACGCCGATGTCGAACAGCGTCCCTGCGACCCGGTTGAGATTCGACAACTCGATATCGTCCAGGTCCGCCAAGCGCAATCCGCCGCAAACGCCCTCCATGGCGAGCAGATGCGCGATCGCGTGCCCGGCGCTTTGTCCCACGATCCCGATCGTGCGTTCGGCCAGAAGGTCCTGTTCGGCTCTGGTCAGTTTGTTCCGATTACGATCCAGCCGGATCATCCGGAAAGTACGCGGCCCCGGCAATCCGACCACCGCGGCGCGCCACGGATAGTAGATCCAGCGATCCGCTTCGGGCCCCTCCGGAATATCGGGCGCGGCAACCATTCTGCCGTATTCGGCGCGCAACGACGCACGCAGATCGAGGATTTCGATGCGCGGGTCGGCGCGCAGCGCGGCGAGTATCCGCGCGTCCTCCGGATCGGCGGGGTCGATGATCAGCGGCCGGTGGTCCGCCGCTCGGCTCCGGTCATCGCCCATGTCCGCGCCGGCCCTCCGTCGGCCGCCCGATCCCGCATCGCACATCGGGCGTACGCGCGGTCGACAGGCCGAGCGCGTCCTGTTCGCGCTGGGTCAGGGATCGCTGCGCTTCCTCAGCCCAGGCGGCATAGCTCCGGGTATCCCACCACAGCGGAACGGTTCGGTAGCGCTCGTCCGGATACGGCACCGCGGGAATGCGCTCGGCCGCAACCGCACCGCACGCCTCGTGGCGGGCCACGGTGAAGGAGGCCACCGTCGCGAAGCCGTAGCGGGCGCCGAGCAGGCGCGCGCCGTGCAGCACGGTGCGCGAGATCGCCGCGCCGAGTTCGCCCCGGTTGGCGGCATCGCGAGCGACCCACGCGCCTTTGGCCTCGATCACGCCCTGCGGTATCCGGTCGGCGATCATCTGCCGCAAGTCGTCCGCGCCCGGCTGACCGGCCCATTCGACCAGCGCGTGCGCCTGCCGCGCGTCGGTGTACGGACCTTGCATCCGCACCCCGGCGACCATGTCGCCGTCGGCGTCGAGCGCGGCGAAGAACAGCGCCGAGGACGCACCGTCGGCGACCGTTTCGTATTCGAGCGCGTGTTCGACTCCGAAATGCCGGTAAACGTCACGCGCCCCGTGCAGATACCGGTCCCAGAGTTCCGGCTGCACGCCCGGTTCGGAGACAAAGAACGCACACTCGGATTGCGCGTCGTAATACCGTCGCACTCCCCGCCCACGGGAGTTCCTCGGCACGACTGCAATCAGATCCACAGTCATGTTGTTCCTACTCCATCGCCGCGCTGCCATGCGCGATAGTCCAGCCCGATGCAGCCCTCCGCGGCCCCGAGCCGAGACGAAGTTGCCCAGGGCAGTATCCGTCATCGGACAGGAATTGACCAGCCGTCCGGTTAATCTTCCGAAAACTCTGTGGTACACGCCATATTTCCGCAGGTCAGAACAGGCGTATTCGAAATCGGAAATAACATGGAGACCAGTCGGTTCGAGGTCAGTTACCGATTAGCAATTTAAACGAGGATAGAAATGAACAACTCGACCGATTCCGGGGCGTGCCAGATCTCGATCTCTTCACGGTAGGCCCGGGTGATCTCGGCGGACGCCGTCGCGTCGTCGACCTGCGCCCAGACGTCCTCTACCGGATCGTGATAGTCGCCGTTCGGCGCGAACCGGGCATAGACGCCTTTCGGGACACGCACCAAGACGTCACCCACCGGCACCGCGTCCGGCGCGGGGTACTCGAAACAGACCACAGCGTTGTAGTTTCCGGCCGGATCCGGCACGTACACCGTGTACATCGGACGGTCCACGCCGTCCCGGTCCCGCAGGCGGTCCTTGAGGAACTCGATGAGGTCGCTGTTGCTGACCTTGAAGCTCGGGCGCACGCGCGGGACGACCAGCCCGCCGTAGACCGCCTCGGCACGCACCACGATCGCATAACTCATCGCGCGTCGACCGCCAGGTACAGATCGATCTTGTAGGCGTGCGGGTAGCACTCGAAATCGCCGGTGTAGGTCCGCTTGATCTGGTTGTGTTCCTCGGCGTAGGCGATCTGCGTCCACAGGTCGGTCATCACCTGCGGGAAGTTACCGACCGAGGAGAACCGTGCGTAGGCGCCGCGCGGCAGCCGGGCGACCAGGTGACCGCGGGTGACGTCGGCGAAGGACGCGCACTGATAGCCGACGATCTGGGTGTTGTACGTGCCCAGCTCACCGGTGTAGTCGGTGTAGGCGCTGGCCAACGGGCCGCCGAGTTCCTGGTGCAACACCGCCGCCCAGGCGGCCTCCAGATCCCGGTCACGCAGTTCCCCGAGCGCACGTTTGGGGCTGCGTACCGGCAGCCCGGCAACCCACGTCTCGTCCCGCTCGACGATCTCAAACTGCATGGAAAGACTCTTTCGAAAGAAGCCGGAGGTGAACCACCGCATCCGGTCGGTCGGAACCGCCATGCTACCAACCCCGACCGGGTGGTACCGATCACATATCGCGCCCGGCGGCCGCTCGATCACCCCGCTGAACTGGACAGATGTCCGAAGCGGTACCGTCCGGACGGGACCGATCAACGATCGACGGCACCGGCCGGTCGCGTCGGCGCACCGTGGGCACGATCGCCCGGTTCGTCCCTCCCCTTGCACCACCGAAGGGAGTTCTGATGCACGAGACACCGATCTCCGACCGACACTGCTACGCCCTCGGGCGCCGCACGGTATGGGACTACGCCACCGCCTCGTACGGCCGGTGCTGACGTGTGCCGGACCATCGCCGAACTCGACGCTGCGGTCGCCGACTGCTTCGCCTGCCCGCGTCTGGTCGCCTGGCGCGAGCTCGTCGCGCGACAGAAACGCGCCGCCTTCCGCGACCAGACGTATTGGGGCCGTCCCGTGCCCGGCTTCGGTCCGGCGGACGCGCGGATGCTGCTCGTCGGACTCGCGCCCGCGGCGCACGGCGGCAACCGGACCGGCCGCATGTTCACCGGCGACCGCAGCGGCGACGTGCTCTTCGCGGCGCTGCACGCGGTCGGTCTGGCCAACCAGCCGACCGCGATCAGCGTCGACGACGGCCTGCGGCTGCACGGCGTGCGGGTCACCGCTCCCGTGCACTGCGCGCCGCCGGACAACAAGCCGACGCCGGAGGAGCGAGATCGCTGCGGACACTGGCTGGCGACCGAACTGCGGCTGCTGACGCCCACCGTCCGCTCGGTGGTTGTGCTCGGCGCGTTCGGCTGGCAGGCGCTGCTTCCGGTGCTGGCCGAAGCGGGCTGGACCGTGCCGCGACCGCGACCGAAATTCGGCCACGGCACACACGTCGAACTGGCCGCCGCCGAGGCGGGCCGCGGTCCGCTGCACTTGTTCGGCTGCTACCACGTCAGCCAGCAGAACACCTTCACCGGACGACTCACTCCGGCGATGCTCGAAGCGGTGCTGGCCGAAGCGGCGCGGGTCGCGGGGCTCGAGGTGCGGCGAAGCCACGCGCCGCGCGGGTGATCGGTCGCCCATCGCCGCTCGGCAGCGGGTTCAGACGTGATCGACCAGGGCCGGATGACCCGCTTCGTGGGCGCAATGCGCGCAGCAGAAGTAGTCTCCACGCGCCTCCACACCGTGCCCGACGATCCGGCAGGAACAGTGCGTGCAGGTCGGGGCCATGGCGGTGATCGCGCATTCGAAGCTGTCGAAGGTGGCGGACTGGCCGTCGCGGGTGATGGTGAACGTCTTGTCGTACTCGTTTCCGCACGTATCGCAGGTGGCCATGAGATGTGGTCCTCTCGCGTCGATGGGCTCGAATATCGCAGTTCGCGGTACCCAGCGCCGAGGACGCGAAACGAGCCGGGAGACCTCAGCTCAGCCGCAGCGCCGCGACCGGGCAGCTGTCGACGACGAGCTCGAGCAGCTCCCGATCGCTCGTGACGGTGTCGGGCGGCACGACGATCCCGTCCGCGCCGACCCGGAACAGATCCGGCGCCAGCGCTTCGCACATGCCGTGCCCCGCGCAGACGATTCGGTCGGCGATGATCCTCATCGGACGATCCGCTCCAGCCGGATGGGCAGACCATCGGCGGGCACCGGTCCGGTTCCGGCGACCAGTGGCAGCTGGTAGCCGTCCGGCACGCTCCAGCGATACCGCAACAGGCATTTGATGCACTACGGCTTTCACGGTCATGCCGCCGAAGTAGAGGCCGATGCACTTGTGCGCCCCGCCACCGAAAGGCGCCCAGGCGAAGCGGTGCGATCTGTCCTCCCGACGGTGCTCGGCGAAACGTTCCGGGTCGAAGGTATCGGGATCGTGCCAGTACTCCTCGTTGCGCATCAGCCCGTACGTGCCACAGAGGATGAACGTCCCCTTCGGCAGGTAGTAGCCGAGGATGTCGGCGTCGGCGATGGTCTCGCGGACCTGCTGGGCCACCGGCGAGTAGACCCGCAGCGCTTCCTTGAACGCGAGATCGAGCGAGGGCAGGCGGTCGAGATCGTCGTAGTCCAGCGCCGGTTTGCCCAGCGCGACGGATTCGGCGCGCAGCCGCTCCTGCCATTCGGGGTGCCTGCCGAGTTCGTAGACCAGCATGGACGCGGCGATGGTGCTGGTGTCGTGGGCCGCCATCATCACGAAGATCATGTGCTCGATCACCTCGGCGTCGGTGAAGGTATCGCCGTCGGCGGTGCGGGCCCGGCACAGCACGCTGAACAGATCGCTGCCGCCGCCCGCGCGCTTCGCGGGCAACTCGCGGCGGAAGTGCTCCTCGAGCACCCGGCGGCCGCGCACGCCGCGGGCCCACACACCGCCCGGCACGTTCGCCCGGATCAAGGCGGCCCCGCCGCGCACCGCGTCCTCGAAAGCGCGCTCCAATCGTGCCGAGCCCGCGCCGGATTCGGCGCCCGCGAAGACTTCGGTGGCCTGCTGGAGCAGCAGTTTCTTGATCGACCGGTAGACCGGGAAATCGTCGGCGGGCTCCCACTGCGCGATGCCGCGGGTGATCCGAGGCGTGGTCAGGTCGAGGTATCCGATCAACCGCGGCCGCGTGAAGGCCTGCTGCATCACGCGCCGATGGAAGAGGTGGTCGTCGAAATCGCGCAGTAGCAGACCTCCGCGGAAGAACGGGCCGATCAGCCACTCCCAGCCGCGCTGCGCCGACAACACCTTGTCGCGGTCCAGCATCACCGCCTCGTAGCCCTCCGGACTGCCGAAGGTGACCATGCGCCGACCGAGCATGCCGAACCACTGCACCGGGCCGAAGCGGTCGAAACGCTTCCGCGCGAATTGGATCGGGTCGGCCAACGCGTGCAAGGTGTATCCGATTCCGGGGAGCCCGAAGTCACCGAGCACCGGTTTCAGTCCGCTGCCCGGCGGCGGATCGGCCAGCGGCCGCACCTGCGCCGGGTAATGCGCGACCGCGCGCGCGGCCGCGCGCTGCGCGTGCCACGCCCAGGTGGTCCGCGCCTGGCGGATCGTGCCGGAGATCTCATCGAACGACTGGGGCACAAGCAGACTCATGACCGTCTTCCCTTCGCGACACTGCGATAGTCCGACGATAGAGGAAACCATCGTTTCCGTAAACGGTTGTTTCCCAATTTTGGCTGTGCCAAGCTGGCGTGGTGACCCGTACCGTCAGCGGCACCTACCGCGGAGCCTCCACGGCCGAGCGCCGCGAGGACCGGCGCAGGCGGTTGCTCGACGCCGCCCTCGACATCATCGGCACACAGGGACTGTCGGCGTTGACCGTGCGCGGGGTATGCGAACAAGCCAAGGTCGGCCCGCGCTTCTTCTACGAGGCGTTCCCCGACCGCGATGCGCTGGCCTCCGGGGTGCTGGTGGAGATCCAGCAGGCGGCGCTGGACCGGGCGAAGGCCGCCATCGCCGAGACCACGGGCACGCCCGCCGACCGGATCCGCGCCGGAGTGGCGGCCCTCATCGTCGAACTCACCGACGATCCGCGACGCGCGAAAGTGGCGTTCGCCCAGACCTACGGCGACGAGGCGCTCATGCGCAGCCGGTTCGCGGGCATGCGTCAGGTCGCCGACGTCATCATCGAGCAGACCCGCCTGGTGCTCGAGCTGCCCGAAGGGCAGGACACCGCGATCGCCGCGACTTCCCAGCTGATCACCGGCGGCGCGGCGGAACTGGTTCTCGTCTGGCTGGACGGGGGGCTCGACGTCGACCGCGACGGGCTGATCACGCTGCTGGCCGATTTCACCGTGGCGATGCTGGATCGGCTGCCCGCGGTCGCCGGACGACTGTCCGGCCTCACACCAGATTCCTGATCAGCGACGACATCAGCGGCTCGCGCAACCCGGCCAGCGCGGCGAAGTCCCCTGCGACGACGCGGTTGGTCGCCAGCGAGACGACCGCGCCGATCACCGCCTCGCCCGCCAGCTGCTGATGCGGGCGCGTCGCGCCGAGCGCCTCGGCGAAACCGTCCACCAAAGCTGCCTGGGTCGCCAACCGCCGCTCCAGCACCGGCCTTCCCGCCGCGTACACCTCCACCAGGAAGACCTTCGCCACCTGTGGTTCTTGCGCGAGGGTGGAGAAGTAGGCGTCGAGTGCCCGATCGATCCGCTCGAGCGGCGTGCCGTCAGCGGCGAGCGCGCCCGTGATCCTGGTCATCACGATCTCCACGGCCATGTCGTAGGCGGCGAGGAAGCACGCCTCCTTGTTCGCGAAGTGCTGGTAGAAGGTCATCCTGGACACCTCGGCCCGCTTCAGCACGTCCGCCACCGTCGCCGCCGCGTAGCCCTTGTCCGCGGCCGCCTCGATCATCGCCACCAGCATGCGGGCCCGCTGCGCGGCCACCACCTCTTCCGGCGCGATCCCGTGATTGCCGCCGTGCAGTTTCCCGCCGGCCCGAGCCTTCAGCAACGATCCTCGCTCCACACTCCGATGCTATGCGTGGGTGCGCCGCTCGCGTGCCGGGTCGACACGCGACGACGTGCCGCGCGATCGAACCGCGAACGGCGACGAACGGGGCACAATGACCGTCCGAGAGTGCTCGATTCGACGAAGAAGGAGCGTGATCGGCAGTGCGAAACAGGCAGTTGGTCGGGCGAAGCGCCCTGATCGCGGCGCTGTGCGTCGGCGGGTTCGCGGCGTCGGCGGGTCCGGCGACCGCGGACGAACCCGCATTCGTGAACATCGGAGTCATCCGCACCTTCGGCGACACCTGCTACGGCGAAGGCAGAGCAGGCGTCTCCTCGCCCGCCGGAATGCCCGGGGCGGCCCGTTTCGGCATCAGCTTCGTCAGCGACACGCCGATGGGCATGCCGTGCACCTTCACGGCGTTCGCCAATTGGCGCAACCTCGACACCGGCGCGGCAGGCACGGTGGCCGTGCCCGTCAGCGACAAGACCGCTCGGAATCAGCCGGCCGCGACCGTCTTCGCCGCCTTGCCCACCGGCCCGGGTCGAGTGCGGGTCGACGTGACCACCGACTATCCGCACGTAGCGGCTCCGCCGGTCGAGATACGGATCAGCTGAGCGGCGGTTGCGCCCCTCCACCGCCGCATCCGATATCGCTGGCGCCGAGGCGGATTCGGCCAGTAGGCTGCTTGTAGAGCGCCTGGGGAAGGCGCGCTGTAAAAGGGGGGGAATACAGATGACCGTGGCAAAGGAAACCGCTGCTCTCGATACAGGGGCAAGGTATCGCGCGCGAATACTGGTCGCCTGCGCCATCGCCGGTGCGTTGGCGACCTCGGCATGCGGCAGCGGATCAGGCCCGAAGCATCCCGCGCACCCCACGCCGTCACCCCTTCCGCCACCCACCTCCAGCAGCCAAGCGATAGGCAGCGAGAACATGGGTTATCTGTGGCCGCTCACCGTCGACCACGGCACCCTGGAATGCCGCCCCGGCGATGTCGCCGTGTTCATCGCCCCGGACGGCACCGTCTACGCCTAGAACGACAACGCCTCCCATGCGGGATTCGCCGACATCGAATCCCTTCGCGCCACCGGCGCGGGCGGCGACAAGATCAGCCTCGGAGCCCTGCGCAGCAAGACCCTCGGACTCTGCCAGCTGCCCGGCTGATCATCATCCCGCGCCTGCTTTTCCTGGCTCCATGTTTCCGCGAACCGAGGCGGAAGATGCCGATGCGCGGGCAGTGCTCGGCTCCTAGACTGGGAAACTGCGGCACGGTCGACCGTCGAAGCGCCAAGGCGATTCCGCGATCGGCACAACACGAAGTCCCGATCCAGCAAGGGCCGCCTACCCACGGCCCGTCCCGATGGAGGAGGGCCGCATGCCCGATTCGTTCCACATGCGCGTCTGTCTGCTCGGCCAGGGCTGCGTCTGCCCGACGGTCACCCTGTTCCTCGCCCCGGAGCCACTGATTCCCGGCGGCAACATGCTGCACCTGCTCGAGCAAACCCCGATCGCCGAGGACACCGGAACACCGAGCGTCGATCCCGAGCTGATCGACGTGGTCGAGAACGAGCCCGCCGGTCCAGCGCTGCGCGCCGAAGTCCACCGATTCCGCTCCGGCCGCCCCGACCCGCACCGGATCCACGACATCCTGCACGACCACCACATCACCGACGCCGCACCGATGGGCCTGGAAGTCACCGATCCCACCGAACTCGCCCGCCTGGAGCTGCTACCCGAGCACCCGATCGGTTACCGCCGCATCGACGACTTCCAGCAGGAAGCGACCGCCCGCGCCATGCTCGCGGTCTATCGCCTCTTCGAAGTCGATCAGCGAGTGCGCCTGATGTACCACGGTTACGCCGACCCCGGCACGGGATGGTTCGCACTGCGAACCGCCACCGCCTGAGAGGGCAGGCAGGCGCGGGATTCCTCGGCGCCTTCGCCTACGCGAGCGGGCTGCCCGGTATCAGAACCACCTCGACCATGAGCGCGCCTTCTTGGGCGCTTCCCTCGGCCGACTCACGGCGGAAGGTCGTTCGCGCGGCGGGCGGCGGGTCACCAACTGGTCCAAGTCGGCGCTGATCGAGTCGCAGAAGCCGCCGGGCGCGACCGGGTCATACCCGCGATGACCCCGTTCCATCGCCACCACCTGATCGACGGACTCGACTCTGTTGCACGAGGTCAGCATGCCTTCGTTCCACACCGTGAATTCCCAGCTGCGTGCGGAAGCGGCAGGTAGATCCGCGGTGTATTTGCGCTGCTCCAATACACCCCGGTAGACCGCACCGGATTCGTCGAGCAAACTGACGATCAACTCGCTGACGATGTGGCGATACCGCCCGCCACCGTCCTCCCAATCGTTGCCACGATAGGTCCGCAGCTTCCATCCGGTGAACACGGCCGACAGGTTGACCGGATTCCACTCGCGCAGCTTCCAGATCTCCGGCGCGCAGTTGCTCGCCCGCAAGCTTTTCGCGGCCCCTTCCGCCTTGCGCAACATAACGGTGAGGCGGTCGGCGCCGATCGTGGCGGAGTAATCGTCCTCGGACAAGTAGTCCATCGTCATCCCTCACGGTTCCCAGTGCCACGACGCCGCTCGTATGCTCCCCGCAGCCCCGCACCAGCCCGCTTGGCCACACGCTGCGCCTGCTGACCACGTTCCGATGCGATCGCCCGCCGAGCCGACTCCGCGGTCCGACGCCCGACGTCTTGCCCGAGTTCGCGCAGTTGCGCGGCCCGTTCGGAATCGCGCAGCTGCCGCATCTGCTCGGGGGTGGCAAGCTGTGCTATCTGCCGTGTCGCCGTTTGGATGTGCTCGATCCCATCCTGCGCGCCCTGAATTCCGCGCTGCACAACCACGTGGTCCCTGGCCGTTTCCAACGACTTCCGCAACACTCCGGCCTGCACGACAACGGTTCCCGCGACGCGATCGACCAGGGAGCGGCGACTCGAACCGAAGACGCACACCGCGTTGATCACCAAGACCACGATCGCGATCAGCCACAGCACGAAGGACAGAAGGAACCGGCCCGCCAATAGCGCGATGCACGCGCACGAGTACAGCCCGACGTCGGTCATCGTGCCCACGAAAGCGCGCCGCGCCGCCTGCCCCCGCCCCAGTCGGTCCTCGCCGCCGCGCACCGACCCCACTCGGAGATCGAGCAGGGCTTTGCCCAAAGTCCGTCCTTGCCAAGCCAATCCAGCGAACTGATATGCGAACGTCGCCGCGATCAACGCGCCGAATGCTTCGATGATGAAGACGAGCACCGTATGCACGACTTCCATACCGAACGTCTTGCCTGCCCCACCCCAGTTCCCATTCGACTGAATCACATCCCAGACGCCGGTCCCAGCGAGATCCGCCCAGCCCGAAAGGTAATCGGCGATCCGATAGTGCGTCACCGCTCCCAACAACACCGCCAACCCCAGCACGAGACCGAAATCCACCCCCCAAGCCGCCGCCCGCCGCCCTGCCGGAACCAGGTCCCCAGCCCCCTGCCCGTCGGCCATCCCGAGCACCTCCATCACGAATCGACACGGCACCCGCTCCGGGGCGACTCCGGCACGAATCGTCGCAGCTCACAACGTTGTTCCGGTATCCATCGTTCGACCGACGGTCAGCGAGCCGCCCCGGTTCGATCGCGTTTCGACCTGCCGCCCATGGGGCCCGACGGCGGCTCCCGACGCACTGCGCATCTCCGAGAACGACAAGCGCCGAACGTTATTCGTGCGCAGACTGTCGGCCGACCTCGGTGAGTGATCTCGATTCCGACGCCGGTGAGACCTGCGGACGGCACTTTGTGGAGCGGATCACCAAGGCCCGTCTCGAGTGGTACCCCGACGTACCCCTTGGTAGGTTTCGGCTTGTTCGCGCAGCGTCGCGCACCACCTCCAGCCTTTGACTCGCGGAACCTTCCTTCGATCCACAGTTCGCACGCCTCTTCCGTCATGGAAGGAGGCGGGAATCGTCATACCCACGGCATCCCCTCATGCCTGCCACCCTGTCCTCGCAGGCGTGGCCGTCCGTCCCATCAAGCCTTGGAGCACCGGTGATTACTGCACTACCGCACCAGTCCGTGGAACTCGACGCGGTCATCTTCGACTACAACGGCGTCATCGGCCTGCAGCCCACTGTTCCCATGTGGAGCGAGCTCGCCGAACTCGCCGGATGGCACGCAGACCAGCTCGAGCTCTTCCAAAATGTCTTCTGGAGCGCCCGCGAACCCTACGATTCCGGCGACTTCGACGACGCGGACTTCTGGACCACCGTGCTCGGCCATCGCCCGGACCCGGAACTGCTCACCCAGTTGCGCGCCGTCGACACCGCGCTGTGGACCCGGACCGACGACCGCGTCGTAGCCCTCCTCCACCATGCCCGTCGGGCAGATCTCCCGATGGTGCTGCTCTCCAACGCACCCCACCCGGTCGGCGATGCCCTCGACGCCTCCGACTGGCGTACCCTGATGACCGACGCCCTCTACTCGGCCCGCCTCGGCATGAACAAACCCCACCCCGACACCTACCGAAACGCCCTCGCCGCGACCGGAGTTCACGACCCCAGTCGCGTCCTGTTCGTCGACGACCGCGCCGACAACTGCCAAGCCGCCGCAAGCCTCGGCCTACGCACCCTCCACTACACCGGCTCCCCCACCGATATCGCGGCGCACCTCCGCGTCACCACCATCGCCGCGTAGGTCCCCGCGGGTTCGCACAGAATCTCCGGGGTCGGCGCAGCACCGCTGCCGCTCGGTGGTGGACACGAGCCCGGCCAGACACCACACAGAAACAAAAAGGCGAGTGCTCTACCCGAGCACTCGCCTTTGGTGGAGCTAAGGGGAATCGAACCCCTGACCTTCTCGATGCGAACGAGACGGGGAGCCGCTGGCCAGTATCGAAAGTAGCTGTCTACCTGCGAAATCGCATCACTGTGATTCACGCTGAATCGCGCTGATTCGTAGGCAATTGTGGGCAACACATGGGCAGATGAACGCCCCGCCGAGGGGCACCGAGGCGGGGCGTTCGATGACGTATCCGAGTCGACTACCGTCCGGCGTTCGACTCTCCGGCACTCTCACCCCCTCTCCGGCGTTCCGGATGCGTTGCCCAGTACTGGGCAACTACTCCGTCGATCTCGGTTTGGAGACGAGGTTTCTCCGTCTGCTCACGTAGTTCGGCGGCCACGCGCGACAGAGTCTCCAGATCCGCTCGGCTGGCCTCACGCAGGATCGCTTCGGCCTCCGCGAGCTGCTGAGCGTCGAGCTTGCCGCGCCGGGGAAGCCACCTTGCGTCGCTCACGATCCGGCTACCGATCGGGTTGCGCGATGCAAGCGTCCGGCAGCCTCCAGGGTGCTCAGCGCCGCACGCTTCTGCCTGCACTGCACTGAGTCGTTGTGCAAGTGGGTCTGCAACAGCCGGTGCGCCTGCTCCGTGGTGAGCGGGCCAGGGTCGAACGCGCAATGATCGTAATAGGGATAATCGTTCGGATTGTCCGAGCCATTCTCGAACCGAATCGACATCCGCACGGTGTCGTAATCCACGTTCATTGCCTTACCCCCCCACGTTGTTCGGTGCCGCAAAGCCTGACGGAATCGCGAACTCTTCGTGTGGATTCAGACTGAGCCGGTATATGACTCGGTCGCCGGTGAACCGCGCACGCCCGTGCAACCAGCGGTGGTTGTGCAGCACATATCCCTGACCGGGCTCCAACCCGAACTGAATTGTGTGGCGTTCCACGGCATCGCTCAGAGTGGGCAGCCATCGGACGATTTCAGGGGAGAACGTGGCTAGTTCGTCCCGCCGATATCGAATCCGAATCCGCGCGTCGACGGCGTGCTCGAATATCGAACCCAGATAGCCCGTTGCGCCTCCGAAGAGGACCGTCCTCGGTTGCGAAAGTACCTGTGCAGCGTCTCGATTGGTTGCCACGAGGTCGAGGTACACCCTCCGCCCGTCGATGACGATGCAGTTGCCGCCCTCGCCCTTGCGTCCGCACACCACCATCAATAGCGCCGGTGGTTCCGATAACCCCGATCGGTCTGTGTGCGGAAGGAGAGCTCCGTTGCCGAAACCCTCGAAACCGACACGGCTGCCGAGCTTTCCGCGGTGCGTCAACGTTGTCACGCCGTCGGGTCCGCTATCCCTGTGCGGGACAACGCGACCGAGAGACGCCCCCAGGGCGACCAATTGCGCCCGCGTGCGAATTCCGTCGAACCGGGCCAAGCCATCCGCAGCCAGCTTTGCGGCTACCCCTGCTGCCCACTCATGCTGTAAGTCCACGAACATGGATCAACCGTGCGCTCAGCTCCGCGGGCTCGTCCACTGACAGACTGTCACCGCGCAACCGGCTGTATCGGCCCTGCGCCGGTGCTAGCGTCGCCGCTATGACTGCCTCCGGATACGTGCCGCACATGTACTCGATCTCCATCAAGGGCGTTGTCGTTCGTGATGGTCGGGTGCTGCTGCTTAAGAACGAGCGCGAGGAGTGGGAACTGCCGGGCGGCCGGATCGAGCCGGACGAGACGCCCGAGGAATGCGTGGCCCGTGAGATCACCGAGGAGACGCAGTGGCCGGTCACCACCGGGCCGATTCTCGACTCGTGGGTCTACTACATCAACGAGGCCGAGAAACACGTCTTCATCGTGACGTACGGGTGCTACCCGGATACCGACGCCGATCCGGTGCTGTCGCACGAGCACAAGGAAGTCGGGTTGTTCGGAGAGGACGAAATCGCCGGATTGAACATGCCCGATGGCTACAAGCGGTCCATCATGACCTGGTTCGCTCAGCTCCGCGCGGCGGAGAACGTCTAGGGAGACACTGTGGACGGCAGCAGATGTCAGGCGTGCGGCGTCACGATAAGCCGCTACGCGGCCGAATCTGTGTGCCCCACCTGCGCCGCGAACAACGGTCCACCCTCACCGCCGGTTCGTGCCGTACCGATCGTCTCTGCCGTCTGGCTATGGGCCGCGCCGGAGGCAGCGACGGCGATAGCGACTCGCGACCTACCGACAATCCTGCGCACTTACCGGCGGATAAACGGGCTCAACCAAATCGCACTGGCGGAATTGCTCGGCTACGACAAGTCCTACGTGTCAATGCTCGAGACCGGCCGCCGGGCGATAACCGATGTGGCATCGCGCCGCCATATCGCCGCTCGGCTGGCGTTGCCCACGCATGTCCTCGGGGTCACCGGAGTGGATGACGCCGAATACCGTGCGATGCTCCAATTCGGCGACAGCACGATCAGACTCGCCGAAATCGCGCGTCAGTCCGGACATGCTGTCGAGGCCGTCAACGAACTCTGGCCACTGGTCGCACGGCTGGAAGCCAGAGCGGCTGAAGGCCGAATGGAGCGAGACAGCCTCATCCTGCTCGCGCAAGCGCGGGTAGCACTTGGTGTGTCACTGGGTACGGTCCTACCCGAGGAGCGCTTGGCATCGGCCGCACGCTGGACAGGACAAGCGGTCAGGATAGCCTCTCGCCTCAACGACCCTGCCTTCCAGGCTCACACGCTCCGGATGCACGGCAACGAGTTGCGTAAGGCCGGATATATCGGTGCGGGTGTGGCGAGGTTGATACAGTCGCTTGCACTTTCGGCCGATCCGGCTGACCGAGGTGCGGCTCTTGCGTTCCTATGTCGCGCTATAGGAGAACTCGGCGACGGCGCACACTTCGACCTTGCCCTACAGCAGTACCAGCACCTACTAGAGCGAAACGCACACAGCGGCTTGTTGTTCCAGCCGTTCACACTGCACGAAATAGAGATACGCGGCCTACTTGGGACCGGCCGAACAGCAGAAGCAGGCCGCCTCGTAGGCACTCCTGTCGGCACCCCCTCAGCTCCACAGTGGCGGATTATCGAACGCGTCACGACCGGCGAAGTGCTTACCGCAGTCAATGAGACCGACAGCGCCACAGACGCATTCGTCGACGCCATACGATCGGCTGAGCACCACCGCCTGCCGCACCAGATCCAGCGAGTCATCCGCGCGACCGTCAAGTCCGGCATGCACGAGCTGACCAGCGAAGCGCAAGCGGCTATGCGTCGCATTCGGTCGGCGCTGGTGACCTCTTCTTAGCCGGAAAGTGCACCCCGACCCTGTCTCGGGGGCGGCAGCCAAGGAACTTCCCTCTCCCCTGGCTGAAGCGCTTTGGGCATAGCTGCCGAGCTCATCGATGCAGGCACGCCCAGCTTTTCGAGACCGTACAAAAAATGCTTCTTGACTGCCGCCAACGAGTCAGGCCCTAGGGATCCGGATCTTCTTGCGGGAGTGTCGGCTCCCGGTGCGATGCTGTGCGGGTGACTCCGTGGCTCCCGCTGATCAGCTCGCTCGTCATCGCCTCCGTGACGCTCGTCGGCGTCCGGATCAACAATCGCACGAACCGAGCTGCAATTGCCGCTGCCGACGAGCGTGAGTACCGAAAGTGGCAGCGGGAAACGGTGCTCCGTCAGTGCGCTGAGGCGACCGAGACTGCTCTACTTGCGCATGACGAGTATCACAACTTGTACTTGCTCGGTATCAAAGCTGGGCGTGGCGAGGTCAGCGCGGCAGCCGGTGAACTCGTAGCGGCGACTGATGAGTACATACGCAAACTCGGCGCGAACATCGCAGTGCTCAATATGCTCAATGCCCGTAAAACAGCTGAGCAATGCAAAGAGATGCAGTCCATAGTGATCGACATGTACTACACCGCCCGAAACCTGGCGGAAGATAGCAGCCGAGGCAAGCTGTGGGGTGAGCTCGATGGCTATTTGGACACGATGGCGAAACTACCCGAGCAATTTGCGCAGGTGGCGAACACCGAGATGCACCGACTTGGCCAGTCCGACCCAGGCCAACGCATCAACCCCATCCGAGCACGTTTCCGTCGTGCGCTGCGCGCTGACGAATGAGCGCTGGCCTCAGGTAGTCTCGACTCCCGTCGTCTCTTTGCTTGTTGCAGGTTCTGTGCAACAGTCATTGTGGGATACCCCCTGTGTTTCGAGTTGAGCGTGGAGAACTTTCGACACCGCGACGTGGTCCGCTGCGCATAACGCAGAGATTTCAACCCCCTTAGGGCGGATGATGCGCGGCGTCATGAGTCCTCGCGTTGTGCGCGCCAGCTGCGCAGCGCCCTCGTCGCATGGTCACTGCCCCAGCCGAGCCGGTCTTGCACTTCACGTCTGGACTTTGGTGGTGGGTCGAGCCGATTGAGTTCGGTTGTGTCGGCGGCGATTCGGTCGGGATCGGTACCTGTGATGGAGAAGTCGGTTGGTGGGCGGTCACCGGCTTGAGGGGCACGGATGACGGCCTCGAGGACGCCATCGCCGCGTGAGCCGGGTTCGAGGCGAAACAATCCCGCAGCGGCTCCTTGCCGCCGGTGGGGCAGTGCTGGCGTAGTCCGCCGTGGCGGTCCTTGTTCACCATCAACCATGCCGAACCGCCCTTACCAGGGGTAAACGCATCCTTGACGGTGACGCGCAGCGATACGCCTCCGATCGCGCGGCGCTTGGCCGCTGCGCCGCCGGGGCCGACTACGAGTGAGCAACTATCGGCCGCGCGTGTTCGCTATGGCCGTGACTCGACGCAAGGGTGCGGCGCTGCGCCAGCGGACGAAGGAAGCGCAGCGGGCGAAGTTGAAGACCCCGGAGTTCTCGACGATCATGCCGCACGACTTGCGCCACACGGCGGCGTCGCTCTCGATCAGTGCCGGGGCGAATGTGAAGGCAGTTCAGACCATGCTCGGCCACCAGTCGGCCGCGATGACGCTCGACACCTACGCCGATCTCTTCCCGGATGATCTGAAGCCGTATCGGATGCTTTGGACAGGGCGGCGCGCGCAAGTGTGGGCAAAAAGTGGGCAGCGAGCTAGCCGCGCTCACGCCCTAACGAAAACACCGCCCGACCTTTGCGCAGGTCGGGCGGTGTTTTTCAACTGTGGAGCTAAGGGGAATCGAACCCCTGACCTTCTCGATGCGAACGAGACGCGCTACCAACTGCGCTATAGCCCCGTGCGGTTCCGGGGAACCGCGCTGTGACACTGTATCAGGCCAGCCCCCTAGACTCCGAATCGGTAGCCTGACCTGCGGAAATGCGGTGCCCTACGCGCCCGCCGCGCGGCGGATGTCGCCGCTGGTGCGGGTGCGCAGGGCGCGGGCGGTGGCCGGGTCGAAGGGGTCGAGGTGGGCGAACATGGGGTCTTCGTCGTCGGGCTCGATAAGGGTGGAGCGGCGACGGATCGCGCGGGCGGTGTCGCGGTCCATGGTGCCGCGCCCGGCGCGGCCCCGGCGCGCGCGTGGATCGGCTTCGTCTTGGTGGCCGCGGTTGAGGCGGGCAGCCCGGTTACGGCGGATCTCCTCCTCCATCCGCACCTGCTTGCGAAGGTAGGCCAGATAGGTCGCCAACACCGTGAGGGCGAGTCCGCAACCCCACCACAGCATGGGCGTGAACACGAACGCGAGGGCGCCGAAGAGGATGGCGGTGAGCAGCAGGCCGAGCACGGCGCGCTGCCGGAAGGTGTAGCGGGCCGCGCGGGCGATGGCGTCGGCCTCGGGATCGTAGCCGCCACGACCACGGCGGCTGGGGACGAAATCCGGCTCGTCCGCGCCCGCGTCGTCGTAGTCGTCGTACTCGTCGTAGTCCACGACGGCGGGCGCGGTGGAGCGCGCAGGCGGGATTCTGGCCGCGACCGGCTCGGGGTGGTGTGCGCCCACGCGGTCATCATCGGTCCCCGCGTCGATCTTCGCAGCGACTTCGGCGGCTTCGTCGTCGTCCGGCTCGTCGTAACGCGTCTCGCGGTCCTCCGCTTCGTCCTCCTCCGGTGTGGCGGAGGCGAAGTCGTCGATCTCGATGTCGTCCGTTTCGGCGGCAGCGATGTCGGATGCCACGGCCTCGCCGGCCGCGGGTGTGTTCTCCTCGTCGGTCTCGGTGACGGGCTCGTCGGCCGGTGTCGTCATCCGGTCCTCCGCATCATCGCTGTGGGGATACTCTCTCGGTACGCGGCGTCCATCGTGTCGCCCACGGGGCCGCCAGTTCGGATCGGTTTCGTGCCCGGCGGCCGGGCCTTTCTTGAGACGTCGTTTGCCGCCGCCGCGGTGCAGGACCCTGGTTGCCAGCGCGGCGTCGGTGGTCCGGCGGATTCTGGGGTGACGGTCGGCGAGGATCGGGAACAGGACGAAGACCCAGAGCACGACCAGACCGATCCACAGGATCGAATTCGGCATCGCGTCAACACCTCCGTCCCGCCTGGATTTCCTCCGGCTCGGCCCGCCAGCGGCGCGTCACACGCCCCGCGCTCGGCCGGCCCCCGTCCGACGCGACGGCGCGGACGCCGATCCCCTCGCAGGCTCACTGCCGATGGCACAAGACGCACCATCGACGTCCGTAGGCTAATTCCGGGTAGCACCAAGTTCCGGCAGGCGCGCCGTGCACATCCGCCACACCTGTCACATTCCCACCAATGTCACCGCGATCCGGTGGCCGGTTCTACAGCAGGGTGACGCGCCCCTCTCGCACCAGCCGGTCCAGGACCGTTCCGGCGAGTTCCTCGACGGTCATGCCGACCAGCAGGTGATCCCGCCAGGCGCCGTCCACGTCGAGGTAGCGCCGCAGCAGCCCCTCTTCCCGGAAACCGACATTGCGCAACACCGCCTGACTGGCCAGATTCTCGGGTCGGACGGTCGCCTCCACCCGATGCAGGCCGACCGGCCCGAAGCAGTGGTCGAGACCGAGCGCCAGCGCCGCCGTCGCGACGCCTTGCCCACTGAGATCCTTGGCCACCCAATAGCCGATCCAGGCCGAGCGCAGTGCGCCGCGCACGATATTGCCAACGGTCAGCTGCCCGCCGAACGCGCCGTCGACTTCGATCACCAACGGGATCATCGCGCCGCGCCTGGCCTCCGCCTTCAGGCTCGACCACAGCGACGGCCAGTTGGAGGCGTGGTTGCGCGCCTCCCACGCTCCGCGGCCGGTGGGCTCCCACGGCTCGAGATGCGCTCTGTCCCGCAACCGGATCCGGCTCCAGGCCGCCGCGTCGCGCAGCCGCACCGGACGCAAGGTCACCTGCCCCGCCGCCACCCGAACCGGGCCGAGTCGCGCGGGCCAACCCGGATGCTGCGTGGCCCGGAAAACGTTCATAGCTTCCACGTCTCAGCCGCGCTGTGCGAGAAAGGCGACCTGGACTTCGTCACCGGTGCGGATGTCGGTGTCGTCCGGGTCTATCACGATCAGGCTGTTCGCTTCGGCGAGCGTGGCGAGCAGGTGCGAGGACGAGTTCCCGTTGCCGAGCGGCTGCACGAGGTATTCGCCGGTGGCTTCGTCCCGCATGAGCTGCGCGCGCAGGTACCCCTTGCGCCCCTCCATGGAACTGATCGGCGTGATGGTTCGCGCGCTGATGATCCGGCGCATGGGATGCCTGCGCCCCAACGCGATTCGGATCAAAGGCCGCACCATCACCTCGAACACCACCAGCGCGCCCACCGGGTTGGAGGGCAGCAGGAACGTCGGCACCTCGTCGCGGCCGAGCCGCCCGAAGCCCTGCACCGAGCCGGGATGCATGGCCACGCGGGTGATTTCGAGCTCGCCGAGGCCTTCCAGCGCCTCTCGGACCTGTTCGGAAGCCCAGCCGCCGACCGCGCCCGCGATGACGACCACCTCGGAGCGCACCAGCTGCCCCTCGACCACGTCGCGCAGCCTGCGCGGATCGGAACTCACGATGCCCACACGGTTGACGTCCGCGCCCGCATCCCGCGCGGCCGCGGCCAGCGCGTAGGAGTTCACGTCGTAGACCTGGCCGGGGCCCGGGGTTCGGTCGATATCGATCAGCTCGCCGCCCACGGAGAGCACCGATAGTCGCGGACGCGGGTGCACCAGCACTTTGTCTTGACCGACCGCGGCGAGCAGCCCGACCTGCGCGGCACCGATGATGGTTCCCGCACGCACCGCCACATCGCCCGGCTGGACGTCGTCACCGATCCGCCGCACGTAGTCGCCGGAGCGCACCGGCTCGTACACCTTGATCCTGGCCCGCCCGCCATCGGTGAAATCCAGCGGGAGCACGGCATCGGCGAGCGTCGGCATCGGCGCGCCGGTGTCCACCCGGACGGTCTGGCGAGGCTGCAAGCGGATCGGCTGACGTGAACCGGCGACCACCTCGCCGACCACCGGAAGGGTCAGGTCGACGAGTTCGCCTTCTTCGTCCCGAATGTCGGCCCCCGCGGAGGCCACGTCCACACTGCGCACGGCATAACCGTCGATGGCCGCCTGGTCGAAGCCCGGCAACGGCCGTTCGGTGACGACGTCCTCGGCACACAGCAGGCCCTGGGCCTCGGAGATCGCGACCCGGACCGGCCGGGGCGCGACCGCCGCGGCGGTCACCTTGATCTGCTGATCCTCAACCGAGCGCATCCAGCCCTTCCTGATCCTCTCCGCACTCCATCCGATCTCGCCCGCACGCGCGATCCCGCCGCGGCGCAAGCGCATTCGCGCGCACCGCGGTGACCATCATTCGTACCCGACGGTCCACTCTCGGCGAAACCCCCGGCCGGGTCCGTCAGTCGTCGGTCGTCAGCTGCGGATCCCAGTCCGGACCGAGGCGGTGCTGCAGCCACTCCCGCAGAGCGGGGCCGTATTCCTCTCGTTCCAGTGCGAAATCGACCGCAGCACGAAGATAACCGCCCGGGTTGCCCAAATCGTGGCGCGACCCACGGTGCACCACCACATGAACCGGATGCCCCTCGGCGATCAACAGTGCGATGGCGTCGGTGAGTTGCAGTTCGCCGCCAGCGCCGGGCTCGATGCGGCGCAGCGCGTCGAAGATCGCGCGATCGAGCAGGTACCGGCCCGCGGCGGCGAACGTCGACGGCGCGTCGGCGAGCGCGGGCTTCTCCACCATGCCCTTGACGCGCAGCACATTCGGGTTCACCGCGTCGGGCACGGGCGCGACGTCGAAGACACCGTAGGCGCTGACCTCGTCCTTGGGGACGTCGATGGCGCACAGCACCGTTCCACCGCGCTTGCGGCGCACCCGGCACATCACATCCAGCACGCCGCGGGGCAGCACGAGGTCGTCGGGCAGCAGGACGGCGATGACGTCCTCGTCGTCGTCGAGGGCCCGCTCGGCCTGGGCCACGGCGTGCCCGAGCCCGAGCGGCTCCTCCTGCACCACCGAGGTGACATCGAGCAGTCCCGGCGCTTTGCGCACCTTCTCCAGCAGCTTGAACTTGCCGCGCTCCTCCAGCGTGCTCTCCAGCACCAGGTCCTCGACGAAGTGCGCGACGACGCCGTCCTTGCCCGGAGACGTGACGATCACCAGCCGCTCCGCGCCGGAACCCGCCGCCTCGGCGGCGACCAACTCGATGCCGGGTGTGTCCACCACAGGAAGAAGTTCCTTGGGCACCGTCTTGGTCGCGGGCAGGAACCGCGTTCCGAGCCCGGCAGCGGGCACCACGGCCGTGCGGAAGCACGACACCACTGCGGCGTCACCGGGCTGTCCGGCCTTTGCTGTCATACGCATACCCTATCCATCCATCACGCCGCCGGATCGGCGTCGCGCCGACCGGTCCCGGGGTGAGCCTATGGTGATCACTGTGAAGATGCCCGGCGAGCGCGACAAACATGCATGGCGCACCGAACTCCTCGCCCGCCGAGCTGTGATACCTGCCACGGAACGCGAAAAGGAAGCGTTCGCCCTGGCCGCAGCGGTCGAAGCGGTCAGCGCTCGCGGGTGGGTCTGCGCGTATGTACCGGTGGCGGGCGAACCGGGATCGACCGCGATGCTGGACGCGCTGCTGGCCGGTGGTGCGCGGGTACTGCTGCCGGTCACCGGGCCACCGGGACCGCTGAGCTGGGCCGAATACACCGGAGCGAGCGCCATGCGCCGCGCCCGCTACGGATTGCTGGAACCCACCGGCGCCGTGCTGCCGCCGGAGACCGTCACCCGCGCCGAACTGATCCTCGTCCCCGCTCTCGCCGTGGACCTGCGCGGCGTGCGGCTCGGCCGCGGCGCCGGTTACTACGACCGCACGCTACCCGCCGCACGGCCGGACGCGCGCCTGGTCGCGGTGGTCCGGGACGACGAACTGGTCGACCGATTGCCGGAGGAACCGCACGACCTGCGCATGGGCTGGGCGCTCACGCCGCGCGGTGGCTTGCGCCGGCTGGGCGACGATTACCCTGGGGAATGAAACACCGATTGGCGGTGTTGGCACTGTCGGCTGTAGAGTGCCAGATCGACGAACACCGCGGAGGATCCTGTGCCTACTTACTCGTATGCGTGCACCCAGTGTGACAACCGCTTCGACATCGTTCAGTCGTTCACGGACGAAGCGCTGACCGTGTGCTCGGAGTGCTCCGGGAAGCTGCGCAAGCTGTTCAACTCGGTCGGCATCGTCTTCAAGGGCAGCGGCTTCTACCGCACCGACAGCCGCGGTGGCTCCTCCACTGCCAGCGAGCCCGCCAAGTCCGACAGCAGCTCGAGTTCCTCTTCCACTTCTTCCGACTCCGGCTCGGCGAGCGGGTCGACCGCGTCCACCAGCACGGCCGTAGCCAGCTGATTCGGCGGTTTTCCACAGCCGGTCACCTATCCACAGCCGACCTTGATCCTGGCCGGGCGAGCGCACGTCCGGCCATAGGATCCGGCCATGACTCGCGCACTCGCCGATCTCGGCCGCGGCTGGAATGTCTCCGGGTGGCAGCGCCCGCCCTGGGCCGACGCCGTCCTCGCCCGACGATTGCTGGCCGCCGTTCTCGCCGCGCTCGCGGCGTTCCTCTTCCTTCGTGGTGATCCCGACGCCGAACGCACCACGGTGCTCGTCGCGGGCCGGGACCTCGCGCCAGGACGACTTCTCGAGGCAGATGATCTGCGCGCCGTCCCGCGCGAGGCGGGCACGCTACCGGCGGGCGCGGTCACCGATCTCGGCGCGCTCGTCGGCGCGACGCTGACCGGCGCCATGCGCCGAGGCGAGGTATTCACCGACCTGCGCGTGGTCGGCCCGCGCTTGGCCGCGGCGGCGGCCGGTTCCCGCGAGGCGCGGATCGTGCCCGTCCGCCTCGCCGATACGGCGGTCGCCGACATCTTGCGCGCGGGCGATCGCGTCGACGTGATCGGCGCCGAAGACGCGGGTGGGCCAGGCGCCCGTCCCGCCCGCACGCTCGCCACCGATGCCGCCGTAGTGCTCGTCTCGGGCGCCGGTGCGGGGAGGGGAGCCGCCGAACGCGTGGTCTTGGTCGCGATGGACGCCGAGCACGCCACCGCCGTCGCGGGCGCGTCCCTGCGCACCGCACTCACCGTCGTCTTTCACTGACCCGCCGATCATGCTTCGCCGAATATTCGCCGATGGCTCATTAGCATCGGGCCTACCGGCGCGCGGGTACCGCCGAGCAGGACTGCCCAGCTCCACGGAAAAGAGGAGACACCGGCCATGCTCAAAGAGTTCAGAGATTTTCTGTTCCGCGGGAATGTGATCGACCTGGCGGTCGCCGTGGTCATCGGTACGGCGTTCGTCGCGATCATCACCGCGATCAGCAACGGAATCATCAATCCGCTGCTCGCCGTCATCGGCGGCCCCGGCGATATCGGCCTCGGTTTCCGGTTGGTGGCCGACAAGCCGGCGACCTTTGTCCAGGTCGGTCCCATCATCACGGCCGTGATCAATTTCCTGATCATCGCCGCGGTGCTGTTCTTCGTGCTGGTGCTGCCCGCTGCGCGATTGAAGAAGCGCTTCCGGCCCGACGACACCACACTCACCGATTCCGAGGTGCTGATCCAGATTCGCGACCTGCTCGCCGAAGGCCAGACCAGCTCGGGCGGGCGGCACGAATTCTGAGTTCGACTGTGCCGCATGCGAAACGGGCCCGTCGGCGACGGGCCCGTTCGTATGAGTATCCCGCGCTCAGCCGAGGCTGAAAGGCTGCCCCCACAACGTCACCCACGTGATGACATTGTCGGTCTCGACCTCGACGCTGACAAAGGCCCGCGCCTGGGCGTA